>CBDUSG010000618.1:0-2672 GCA_965369575.1 uncultured bacterium
CCATAGCCGCCGAGGCGCAGCGGCACGGCATCACCGATTTTTCGATAAGCTGGATGGACGCCTATAAGAAGGTTGTGTCCCGACTGCGAAAACATGATGTCGCAGACATCCCCATATCGAATGATGAATATAAGAACGAGCTGAACCTGATAAAGGGAAAGGCATCGCAATACTCGATACGCCTGCACGGCTGCTGCGTGCCGGGCATGCCCGTTTCGCGCTGCATCGACGGCGAGCTTCTGAGCAGGCTGCATCCGGATAAGCTGCCATGCTCGACAGGGAAGGCCAAGGGCCAGCGGGCGGCCTGCGGATGCACCGAAAGTTTCGATATAGGATGGTACAACCCCTGTCCGCACGGATGCCTTTACTGTTACGCCAATCCCGCCCCGATGCCGGAGCCGGTCCATGACCATTGATCCCGCCTCAATGGAAAAGCTGCGGAAGATACTCGGCCGCGAAAACCTTTTCGATTCGCCGGAAAAGAAGATCGCCTATTCGTCCGACGCCTCGAGGATGGCCGGCGAGCTTCCGGATGCGATCGCCAGGCCCAAGACAACCGACCAGGTGTCACGCATATTGGAAATTGCGAATTCGACGGGGACGCCGGTGTATCCCCGTGGGGCCGGATCGGGCCTGACTGGCGGCGCCGTGCCGCTTCGCGGCGGCATAGTGCTCGATTTCGAGCTGATGGACCGGATCATCGAGATAGACGCAGAGAACATGACCGCCCGCGTGCAGCCGGGGGTCATCACCGGCGACCTCCAGCGACGAGCGGAGGAGCTGGGCCTGTTTTACCCGCCCGATCCTGCGAGCAGCGACTTCTGCACTATCGGCGGCAACGTGGCCGAAAACTCAGGCGGCCTGCGCGGAACGAAGTATGGCTCGACGCGCGAATACGTGATGGCGCTCGAGGCCGTTCTCGCCGACGGAGAGATTCTCCGCGTGGGCTCGGGCGCGCCGAAGAGCGTTACCGGATACGACCTGGTCAGGTTGTTCGTCGGCTCGGAAGGCACGCTGTGCGTGTTCACGGAGATTCTGCTGCGGCTGATCCCGCTGCCGGAGCGCATCGAGACCGTGCTCGCGACGTTCCCCGACACCGCAAGAGCCGCGGCGGCGGTCTGCTCGATATTCGCCGCGGGCATCACGCCGCGAGCGGCCGAGCTGATGGATGAAGGAGCGGTCGAGTCGGTCCGCAAATATAAAGATACCGACGTATTGCCCGAGAGCGGCGTATTCTGTCTGTTCGAGGTCGACGGCCCGCCTTCGGTGACAACCGACGAGGCAAGGCGGATTCTTGAAATCTGCGAGAATCACGATGCGACCGAGGCCCGGCGCGCGGAATCCGAGGAGGAGCGCGAGCTTTTCTGGTCGCTCAGGCGCGCGATATCTCCCGCCCTTTACAAACTCGGCCGAGTGAAGATCAACGAGGACGTCTGCGTTCCGCGCACTCGTCTGGCGGAGATACTTGCGAAGACGCGGGAAATCGGCGAGCGGCATTCGCTCAGGATAGTGAATTTCGGCCACGCGGGCGACGGCAGCATGCACGTCAACGTGATCCTCGAGCGCGAGGATGAAGCGCTCGGAAAGAAGGCCGAAGCCGCGGTCTCCGAGATTCTTGAGGCCGCTATCTCGATGGGCGGCACGCTATCGGCCGAGCACGGAATCGGCCTGTCGAAGGCAAGGTTCCTCGGCATGGAACTCGGAGCGAAAGAGATGGCCGTGATGGCGCGATTGAAGAAGGCGCTCGACCCGAACGGCATCCTCAACCCTGGAAAATTCGCCGATGCGCTCTCCCCCTGAGAACAAGTTCGCCGACGCGGCCGCGATGGAAGAAATTGAAAAGTGCGCCCGCTGCGGCAAGTGCCGGTCGGTCTGCCCCGTGTTTGCCGAACTCAAGGACGAGGCCTACGTCGCGAGAGGGCGAGTGCGCCTTTTCGAGGCGCTCAGCCGCGGCGAAACGCCGATTTCCCCCGAGCTGCGAACGATCATGTCGGCGTGCCTGATGTGCCAGAGGTGCACCGAGATATGCCCTTCCGGCGTCGAGTTCATGCATGTGCTCAAGGCGGCGCGCATGAGGTTGGCAAGGGAGATGGGCCTTCCCTTCGGCGCGAGTTTCGTTTTTCGGCATGTCATCACGCGAAGAAAACTCTTCGATCTGGCGATGCGCGCCGGCTCGCTGTTCCAGCGGCTCATTCCCGGACAGAGGAAGGGCAACCTGAGGCATCTTCCGCTGTTGTTCACGGGCGGCAAATGGCTGCCGCCGATAGCCGGGCGCCCGGCCCTCGGGCGTCATGCAGGTCATGCGGAGATTTCCGGCGGCGCCAGGCGCGTCGCTATCTTTGTCGGTTGCCTGACGAATTACGTGTATCCGGAAATAATCGATGCGACGGTGAATCTGCTGAGAAAGGCAGGCGTCGAACCAGTCGTCCCGACGTCGCAACTGTGCTGCGGCACGCCAGCGCTCGCATTCGGCGATGTCGAATCCGCACGCACACTCGCACGCCGCAACAAGGAAGCGCTCGAATCGGCCGGCTGCGATTTCATAATCACGGTATGCGCCTCGTGCGGCAGGACGCTCAAGAGCGAATACGGAGACCTGCTCGGCCCGACGGGGACGTCATTCG
Organism: uncultured bacterium; assembly: GCA_965369575.1. GTDB lineage: Bacteria > Abyssobacteria > SURF-5 > SURF-5 > SURF-5 > CBDUSG01. The sequence goes on from CBDUSG010000618.1 coordinate 2,625, forward strand.
ATGTTCCCGTGCTGGACATCTGCGAATTTATTGAACGCCACACCGACA
>CBDUSG010000619.1:0-2672 GCA_965369575.1 uncultured bacterium
CGTAGGTTCTTCACAAAGCGGAGATACTCACGGGCTTATGCCTATGTGGAAAACCTGAGGATATCCGGAGGGGGGAGCTACCCATGGGGGTGGATTTGTGGGACAGCAGCCTGCAGGCGCTGCGGAACACGGTAGACGAGAAAACCTTTGAATCTTGGCTCGCCTGGACCAGATTCGGGTCGTACGAAAACGGTCATCTGATCGTATTTGTTCCAAATACTTTCACGGGAAACTGGATCAGCGAGCGATTCTCCGAACTCATATCGGTAACGGTCGCCTCTATCGCGCTCGATTTCAAGCAGATATCCTTCGTGCCCGATGGTTCCCTCCAGGAAGAAATGACGGCTCACGCGCGCACGAGGCCGGCGAGCTCCGAGCCCGGCGCCGAGCCCGGCGCCGAGTCTCCTTTGCCGGACCATCCGCAGCTAAATTCCAGGTATACGTTCGAGGAATTCATCATCGGTCCCTCCAACAGGTTCGCGCATGCGGCTGCGAAGGCTGTGTGCGAGGCCCCGGCCCGGGCCTACAATCCCCTCTTCATATATGGACGCGCGGGGCTCGGTAAGACGCATCTGATGCAGGCTATCGGCCATGACGTCCTCCGGCAGAACAATCTCGAGGTGCTGTATATGACATCGGAGGAATTCACGAACGAATTGATTACATCGATTCAGTCGCGCTCGCAAATGGCGTTCCGCGGCAAATACCGCACCGTCGACGTGCTCCTTATCGACGACATCCATTTTATTGCCGGCAAAGACGCCACGCAGGAGGAATTTTTTCATACGTTCAATGCGCTGCACGACGCTTACAAGCAGATAGTGCTCTCCTCGGACAGGCCCCCAAAGGACATTCCCACCCTGGAAGAACGACTCGTCAGCCGGTTCGAGTGGGGCCTCGTGACCGACATCCAGCCTCCGGACGTCGAAACGCGTATCGCGATCCTCAAAAAGAAATCCGAGATGGTGGAGATCGACTGTCCATCGGACGCCCTTTTCTTCATCGCCAACCTCGTCAAGGCCAACATCAGGGAGCTCGAAGGCACCTTCAACCGCGCTCTCGGGTACGCGCGCGCGCACAATTGCCCTCTCACATTGGAAACGGCGCAGTTGGCCCTCAGAGATATTGTGGAAAGATCGGCTTCGAAACGAATCGGCATCGAGTTGATTCAGCGAACGACGGCCTCGCATTTCAATATTCGGCTTGCCGACCTTATTTCGCCGAAACGCTCCAAGCTGATCGCGCTATCGCGCCAGGTCGCTATGTATCTTTCGCGTGAGCTGACCCATGCCTCCCTAATCGACATCGGCGACGCTTTTGGCGGCCGCGACCACTCGACGGTACTGCACGGATGCCGGAAAATAGCGGAGCGAATGAAGCGCGAGCCAGACCTGGTAAGAGACGTCAAATCGATAACCAATCGGATGCAGGCCTGATATTTCGGCCTCCTCGATCCGGCAAAGAATGCGTTCCCCGGCGAGCCCGCACCCACACTCTCATTCGCCCCGCTCGGACGGTGGATCGGCTGTTGAAAAACATGTTGACTAAACGTTGGTAAAATGTTATATAGTGTGCAGGATGTTTCGATAACCGAAGACCGGCCCATACTTACTCACTCACACTATTGAGACATCGGAACGGCTTCCACTATGTTGTCAACATTCGATTCTTCCGATCCCGAGTCGCAATGTAAGACTTTTCCACATTATTCACCGGTCTTACTACTGACTACTACTGATATTTAAAGTTAGTAAGTAATAAGAAGCACACAGAGAGCAAGCAACCTTTGCACAATGAAAAGAGCGGGAGGGAAATTGCATGAAACTGGCGATTGCAAAAAATGACTTTCGCGATGCGATAGCGAACGTGCAGAATATTGTCTCGGCAAGGAGCACTCTCCCGATGCTTCAGTATGTTTTACTGAGCGCAAAGGGAAACTCGCTCAAGCTGGTCGCAACCGATCTGGAAGTGGGAATCGAATGTGTCGTCGATTGCGAAGAGGTCGGCGAGGAAGGGACCGTTACGCTTCCGTGCAAAAAGCTGAGCGAGGTTGTGAGTAATCTGCCCGCGGGCACAGTAAGCGTCTCGAAGACAGACGGAAACGTAGTTGCTCTGAACTCCGGTGTGGTTCGCTACAAACTGATGGGCATGTCGCCGGAGGAGTTTCCGAAATCGCCGGAAGTAAATCGCGATAAAAGCTTCACGATGCCACAGTCCGCTCTGAAGGAAATGATAAGGAAGGTGAGTTTCTCCATCTCGACCGATCCCAACAGGATAAACATCACCGGCCTCTTGCTTGCGATTGTCGGCAATCAGCTGAGATTGGTCACGACCGACGGCAGGAGACTCTCGTTAGGATCATGCGAGTTGGAGTCGGCGCCGAGCGAGGACAACTCCTTCATTATACCGAGAAAGACCGTGATGGAACTTGAGAGGCTCCTCGGCTCCGATGGGGATGTCAGCATCTTCCTCTCCGAGAATCAGATGGCGTTCGAGTTCGGCAACATCCTTCTCATATCGAATCTCATAGATGGTGTGTTCCCCAGCTACGATCAAGTGATTCCGAAGAACTATGAAAAGGAGGTCATCGCCGAGATAGGGCCGTTTACAGTCGCCACGCAGCGTGCCGGAGTTATGACGACCGATCGTTACAACCTTGTGAAATATGAAAT
>CBDUSG010000620.1:0-2672 GCA_965369575.1 uncultured bacterium
AAACTGAATCAGTATGGCCGGTCATGAAACAATATCCTTACGACAGGCCGAAGCGGCCAGTGTAAAAGAAGAGATGCGAAGCATCTCATGTCCGCGGCGACTCGCCGTGGCTCGCTGAAAACAACAATATACGCAACGATATACGGTTGACACAACACTAGAGCCATTCATGGTCTCGACTCATCCGAAGAAATCTCAGCGAACCTTTTCAAAAAGTATTTCCAGATCCGATACCAGAAGGTTGTCGAAAAAGTCGGTCTTGCTCTTAAAGCACGAAGGATACCTGGTAATGAGATCGGCATGAAGCGGATTGTATGTCTCAAGGTATCTCTTCTTTTTCAGCCGATGGGAATATCTATCCCATAAATCACGATAATCTTCGAGCGTCCACCCGTTGACGACCGTGGTGTTGATTCGCGGCAGGCCCCTGTGACTGATGAAATCTCCGATCGCCTCATCCTGAAACAACAGGCGAAAGTACGGGACGGTGATTACGTTATATGCATGCGCTCCCTTCGGCGACATGAAGAGCGGCCCGAACACAAGGTAGATGCAGCCGCCCGGCCTGACGATGCGTATCGCTTCCTTCAATACCGCTTCCGGGTCCGGGAAATGCTCGAAGGCATTGTAGGAAAACACGAAATCGAAGCTGTCATCCTGAAATGCCAGACGCTCGGCGTCCATCTGCACGAATTCGACGCCCTCGCGCAACGCCCTCTCATCAAAACTTTTGGACCTGGTATCGATGGCCGTGGCGATTTTGCCCCGGCTCCGCAGCGCGCAGCTTACCATGCCGTCGTGGCAGCCCAACTCCAGAAAGCGAGACATATTTTTGCCATATGTGCGAGCGGCCCGAAGTATCTGCCGTGCCCGCTCGGTACCCCGTTGAACCTTGGCCCGAGGATCCTGGCGATACGCGGCTGGAACTGGATACTTCTCCTGGAGCGATTCGAGGGCCGTGATGTCGAGCCATTCGGGAGCCTTCGGCGCGTGCGCGAAGGCCTGTGCAGCTCTTCTTGATATTATCCGAGCGTATGTCGCAAGCAGCCTGTAATAGACGGGCGTCGGCAGGGTTTTTATCAATACGGCTCTCAACAGCGATAGGAAAGCCCGTGTGCTCATGAATTTTCGCGACATTTCAGCTGCCTATCCATGACCCGGGAAGTCGTTTGTTTGGAAACCGGAAATATCTGGCGATGTTCAGTTTGAGCCCGTTTGCATAAGCATATCGGATTTCTCTGCTTCATCCAGAAGGATTCTATCATATCTGGAGCGTTTGGAGCAGCGAAACGCTGGAAACGTGGGTGTGCGCCGTTCCCGACTGGAAAACGGGACGGCGGCCCTTAGGACAATTATTGAAACCAATCTCCCGGGCGCTGCTGAGAGAAAAAACTCCGTCTCCGCAGAAGAAGGCCGCACATTGGAATTGTCCCGGGAAAACACTTGACATGTTTCGGGGGCGGTGATATTATTAGGATAAATCAGAGCGTTTTTCTCGGGATTTCGTTCCATTTTGCCAAGGGACATCGTCACGGCCGCGGCAAAGGTCGTCCGGCAATGAACGCCTGCGCCGTCGCGAGAGACAGCCCGCACGGTTTTCCCGGACGGCGCCGGCGCGTTTGCCATGTGATGATGTCCCGCTCGGTACAGAGACATTCGAGGCCCGGCGTGAGGATCATCGCCGAGTTCACTTGCTTGCCGTCGGAATAGAATTCGACAATAGAGGGGCCACTAATCAGGAACTATTTCAGTAAAATGGGAGGCGGCTCAACCAGCCCTCCCAGGGTGAATCTCTCCGAAATCGCCTGGTCATGGATCGGCGCCTTCCTCGGCATAGCGGCGGTCGCCATCGTCAATTACAGGTCCCTTGAGGGTACAGATCAGGTTATGATCATTGGGAGTTTCGGCGCTTCGGCTGTGCTGATTTATGGCGCCATCAAAAGCCCGCTGGCACAGCCGAGGAACCTTGTGGGGGGACACGTCATATCCGCAGTCATAGGAGTGACGTCCTATCAGGTGTTTCAGAATAGTATTTGGCTGGCCGCCGCTGTGGCTGTCGCCACGGCGATTGCAGTCATGCACGCCACCAAGACCCTCCACCCTCCGGGCGGCGCAACCGCCCTGATCGCGGTGATCGGCAGCGGCAAGATACATGCGCTTGGCTATCTATACGCGATCGTCCCGGCGGGGCTCGGCGCCCTTGTCATGCTGCTGGTCGCGCTTCTGGTAAATAACATCCCCAAAAGCCGCAAGTACCCCGATTTCTGGGTCTGACTCCGGCCTCGATCGCTTCCGGGTGTGGTGCTCCGAGGGGCCGGCGACATGTGACCCGCGGCGCCTGAAGATTCGCCTCTACCCTTTTACTCCATTCTCCCAGATTAAAGAACCGTTCCTTTTGTCGCCGGTCGGGCGTGATTCGGCGGTTTTCTGCATAGTTTGCGGAAAGGATTAACGCCCCCATTTCTCCTGTCACGGAGTTGGGACAGAAACCACCGGAACAAATTGACAGTTGAAACCTTTGGCGGGGCGTGATAATATGACCAACAATTTGCTTCCCAGGGGGGAGCGTATTATGATTCTGGGCGATCATTCGCGAGAGACTCATGCGAGAATCTCGACGAAGCAACACAGCGAAATCAAAGCGTTTTGGGGGGAAAGGGCATGACGAACGA
>CBDUSG010000621.1:0-2671 GCA_965369575.1 uncultured bacterium
CCCAGAAATATGTGCCCAAGGTGCTGGCATACTACGAAACCTATAAAGTGGATACGACGCCTGTAAAGCTGAGGGTGGCTCTCGACAAAAAACCCGCCCCCGACTATCTGCCCGAAATCGAAGAAGTCGCGGAAGTCGAGGAGATCATCTCGTCTCCTCAGGCGCCGCGGCCCGCGCCTTCGGCCGGAGAGGTGATCGTCCGACTGAAAAACGGATACGTGATGCGCGGGAAAGCATACGAAAAAACGCCGGGCGGTATCAGGCTGAAGATGGAAAGAAGCTGGATTGATATAAGCGACGATAAGATAATCGAGATCATATGACTCATCGCATCGCACGCGCGCCCGGTCCGCCCCGAAGTCCCGGCCGCCTGAATGCCGCTCTCCTGAAATCATCTCTCATCCATATTGCCGTTCTGTCTACGTTTGTTATGATCACCGCCGGATGCAGCCCCGCCCAAAAACCCGTTACGATCAAGATATGGGAGTTCCCGCGATGGCGAGAGACGCCCGATTCGGTCGACCGGTTCTACTGGATGAAGCGCCGGATCGTCGAGTTCGAGAAACTGCACCCCGAGGTTTCCGTCGAGCTGACCGAACTCACATGGGCGCGAGGCGCCGACAAAAAGAGGATCGCGATCGCCGCCGGCGTCGGGCCCGATATCGTGACCGGCACGCTCCCGGCCGCGCTCATCGAGCGGGGACTCGTCGAGCCGATCGACGCGTACCTGTCCGATGAGGAAAGGGCCGACTTTTTCCGGCCGGCACTCGACGCATTCACATATGAAGGCGCAACATACGGCTGGCCGTGGTATCTGACGGGGAGCGTAATGTTCGTCAACCTCGATCTATTCGAAAAACACGGCGTGCCTCCACCATCGCCCGAATGGACTTATGCCGAATTCCTCGAACGCGCCAGGAGGCTCACGACCGATGTCGACGGCGACGGAAAGACCGACGCCCACGGGTTCGGATTCCTCGTCCGGCCCGGCGACACGAATGTGTGGCCGTTCATCTTTCCCGACGGCGCCGCCTTTTTCGCACAAGATCAGACAGCGCCGCCGGCCGACAACGATGCGGGCGCGGCCGGTCTGGGAAGGCTCCACGAGCTTATCCATAAAGATCGCGTGGCGCCGGTGCAGTCCGCGGCATGGGACACCATAGCCTTGTGGCAACGCTTTGCGGAGCGGCGGGACATCGCGATGGCGCCGTGGGGAATATGGGCGATCCCTAAACTGCGAACGCTCGAAGATTTCAATTTCGACGTTCTGCCATATCCGTCCCTGGGAGATTCGCGCGCGTTGCGTTCGCCTATGCGGGCGTTCATCGGAACGGCGGGCTTCATCGTGCTGCGTCAGCCGGATTCGGAAAAACGAAGTCTCTGTATGCAACTCGCAAGATTCCTCGCCAGCCCCGAAGAGCAGGCCCAGCTTGCGCTCTATGGTGTTTTCCCCTCGCGTGCATCGGCCGGCGATATTTACCCTGGCGATGTGTTGATGGCCAAAGCCCAGCGCGTCATAACCATGGGCCAGACGGTTCCGCCACACTCGGAGTGGCCGAAGATAGACGAAAAACTGCAGCGCGAGATGCAACTGGCGTTGCTGAACGAAAAATCCATCGAGGCGGCTCTCTCGGATGCCGCCGCTCAGGTCCGAACCATCCTGGAGAGGCGTCGGGAAGCCCGTTCCCTCGATAGGGAAGACAAAGGGCGCGACCTTATGCCCTTCGTGCCCGTGGCGATCTTCGCGGTTGTCGTGGCGATCACGGTCGGCGTTTTGCTGGCGGCCCGCGGCAGGCGCTGGATATCGGCCTTCGCGTTCCTCTGTCCGGCCCTGGCGGTTTTCGCCGTCTTCATGCTGTTTCCGCTGTGCTGGGTGGCGGCGCTTACGTTTCAGGACTATTCGATCTCCGGCGGCGGCGCCAGATGGGTAGGCCTGGCCAACCTGAGATCGGTTCTGCGCGACGCCGTTTTCGTTCGGGCGGCATTGAACACGCTCATCTACGCGGCCGTCGTCGTGCCGCTGAACACGCTATCGGCCCTCGTTGTCGCCAGCCTGATATATCCGCTCTCGGATAGGCTGCGCTCTTTTTTTCGAGGCGCCTATTATCTGCCGGGAGTGGCCTCCATTGTCGTCATCGCGATGGTATGGCGTTGGATGTTCAACGAGGACTTCGGCCTGCTCAACGCCGGGCTCGGGTTCCTGGGCCTGCCACCGATACGCTGGCTGACCAATCCGCACATCGCCCTTTGGAGCGTGATCCTCACCGCCGTCGCGCGGCCGCCCGGTGGTCCTATTCTCATATATCTCGCCGCCCTCGATGCGATTCCGACCTCGCTGTATGAAGCGGGCAGAATCGACGGCGCAGGCTCGCTCAAAAGGTGGTGGCACATAACCGTTCCGCTCCTGAGGCCGACCACCCTGTTCCTCGCGCCGACCATCACGATGGCATCGTTCCAGGTGTTTGCGCAGGTGATGATACTGACCGACGGCGGTCCGGGCTATGCCACCGAAGTTGTCGTTCACAGGATATACACGGCGGCCATCCGCGATTTCGATTTCGGGGCGGCGGCCGCGATGTCCTTGATTCTATTCGTTGTCATCATGATTGTCTCGGCGGTGCAATACAGGTTCTTCAGATCGGAGTTTGAATACTAGCGGCGAGTCGCCGCC
>CBDUSG010000622.1:0-2666 GCA_965369575.1 uncultured bacterium
TTAACGCATCTCACAGAATACGATAACCTCATCTCCTCGGCCACAACCTCCAGAGCCGTCTTTCTGAGGTCGAGCGAGTAGTAGGTCGCCACGTCGGGACCCCACGGGAAATCAACGCCCGCGGGCAAGCTGCTCTCATTATATTCAAAGCCGGACGACATCATCAGCAGATGCCTGATCGTGACGGTGTCCATGCCGCGTTTCTCCAATTGTGGAATGTATTCGGTGATCGGCTCGTCAACACTTTGGATATGACCTTCATCGATCGCTATCCCGACCAGGGCCGACGCAAAAGATTTCGCCATCGAAAAAGACGTGTTGATGGAATCACGAGCATACCCGTTGAAGTATCCTTCGTAAAGTACGGCGTCATCCTTTATCACGATAAAGGCAGTCGTTCCCGTCGCCTCGAGAAATTTATCAAGGCTGCCGATCTTGTGCGTTTTACCGTTCCGTTGGTATTCGACCGCGGTCAGAAGAGAACGGATATTGTCTTCCTGAAGATTAGGCTCGAATTTGAAGACGGGCGGCTCGTTGCGGACTTCATGGTGGGGGAATCTCGTGTAGTCCTCAATATCCGACGTGTTCCAGAAAATGTAACGCCCCATGTATCGCGGGCCGAAAACCATGCAGCACACGAGGATGAACAGAATCATCGCCGCAGGCGCCGAAAGCGCGGCTATTATTATCGCGCGCTTCGCTTTCATGCGCATTGCTCCATTCGGCTTGTGTTTGTGCGCGGCTCTTAATCCTCGAACAGCGCCTTTATGAACTCGTCGGGATGGAAGGGCTTGAGGTCGTCCAGGGCCTCACCGACACCTATGTACTTGACGGGAATTCCGAACTCGCGGTGAATCGCCACGACGATACCGCCCTTGGCCGTTCCGTCGAGCTTGGTGAGCGCGATGCCGGTGACCCCCAGCGCCTCTGTGAACAGCCGCGCCTGTGACAGCCCATTCTGGCCGGTAGTGGCGTCGAGCACCATCAGCACTTCGTGAGGCGCCGTGGGATCGATCTTCCCGAGCACGCGCCGTATTTTCTTGAGTTCTTCCATGAGGTTCGTTTTGGTGTGCAGGCGCCCCGCGGTATCGATTATAAGGTTGTCACAACTGCGGGAAATCGCGGCCGAGAGCGCATCGTAGGCCACTGCGGCGGGGTCTGCGCCCGGCTTGTGCTTGACTATGTCGGCGCCGGCGCGCTCGGCCCATATCTCGAGCTGCTCGATGGCGGCGGCACGAAATGTGTCGGAGGCCGCGACAAGAACCTTCTTGTTTTCAAGACTGCGCATGTGCGCAAGCTTGCCGATGGTGGTCGTCTTGCCCACGCCGTTGACACCGACTATCAGCGTGACGCGCGGCCCGGCGGGCGCGGTCGTCTCTGGCGCTTCGTGCGAGGAGCCCGACATGAGCGCAATCAGTTCGTCCTCGAGCACCGAATAGAGCTGCTCGGCGTCGGTCAAGCCGTCGGACTTGACTCGATCTCGCATTTTTTCGATGATTTCCGCCGTGGTCCGCACGCCCATATCGGCCTGTATCAACGTCGCCTCCAACTCCTCGAAGATGTCCTCGTCAATCTTTCCCCTGCGGAGAAGGTCGCGCACACGCGATGTGAATCCCGCTCGCGTCTTGCCAAGCCGGGCGCGAAGTTTTGCGATGATTCCATTATGAGCGGTGTCGGTCATGGTGTGTTCGTTTTCCCCTGTGAGTTCTGCCGGAATAGCCGTGAAAATCATGAAAAACGGCGGGAGCGAATCGAGCCCTCTCGCATGCCGGCTCGACGAAGCTGCATTATAGCATCGGGCGTGGCGCGGCTCAAGTGATGGGAGCGATGTCGCTTTGTTCCGTGGGGGATCCGATGAATTCGAAGGCGGCCTCGCGCCTGAGCTTGACCGAGACGATCTGGCTCACGCCGCGCTGCTCCATTGTCACGCCATAGAGCACGTCGGCGAGTTCCATCGTTCTCTTGTTGTGTGTGATAATGATGAACTGCACGTCGTCGGCGAACATCTCCACGAGCCGGATGAACCTGAGGATATTACTGTCGTCCAGCGGAGCGTCGACCTCGTCGAGCACGCAGAACGGACTCGGCTTGGATTTGAAGATAGCGAAGAGCAGAGCGATCGCCGTCAGCGCCCTCTCGCCTCCGGACAACAGCGATATGCTCTGGGCCTTTTTGCCGGGCGGGTGCACGCTTATCTCGATACCGCTCTCGAGCGGCCTGCCGGGATCGACAAGGTATATGTTCGCGCGGCCGCCGCCGAACAAGTGGCGGAAAATATCGTGGAAGTTCGAGCAAATCTCTCCGAAGATTTCCATGAACATCGCCTGCGTGATCTTGTCTATCTTCTTGATGATTCCCAGGAGCGTTTCCTTCGCCTTCCTTAGGTCGGTCTCCTGTTGTATAAGCAGGTCGTATCGCTGCTGGAGCTCCTCGAACTCTTCTATCGCAATCAGGTTGACCGATCCCATCGACTCGATCTTGCCGCGCAGCCTCTGGGCCTCCTGCTCCGCGGCCTCCGGATCGAAGTCGTCCTCGACCGTTATCTCCTGCGCGATTTCCGACATCGAAAGATGGTAATCCGATAAGGTTCTCTCCTTCAGGAAAGAGATTTTTTCCTCGGTCTGAGCGAGGGCGATTTCCGCCTGGTGGTTCTTTTCGCTCAGGGC
>CBDUSG010000623.1:0-2665 GCA_965369575.1 uncultured bacterium
CCTCGGAGGCAAGGAGAGCGATCAGGCGAAACTGGGAAGGATCTATTTCCTGGAACTCATCCGCCAGAATGTATTGGCGCCTCCGGCGGCATTCCTCGAGGAACGGCCGGTCGCCCTCGAGTATATCGACCGCGCGCGCCACGGCGGCGCCGGGACCGATCCAGTTCTTCCTTTCCATAAAAGAGGCGTATGCGGAATACATATGCGAGACGTCGCGGAGCCGCGCCGAGATGTTCTTCGCAATTTTCTCGAACGCATCCGGCGGGATCAGATTCTGCCGGAGTCGGCCGAAAAAGTCGGTCATCTCACGAGCCAGCCCGTCCCTTGCAGCGATGTCCTTCATCCGGCTCTTGAAACGAGGCTGCTCGGTTCGCAGCAGTTCTTTGACTATGAGGTATTCCTTGAAAGGCGTGACGAAGGTCGGCGGCGCCGAGCCGGAACTCTTCATTGCGTGTTCCGCCAGAATGCGACCCGCAAACGAGTGATACGTGTTTATCCAAAGCTCGGTGTAGCTTTCCTGTAATATCCGCTCGACAGACCGGCGCAGCCCGGCAGTGGCGGCGGACGAAAAAGTGAACGTGAGCATGGAAGACAGCGGAGCGCTCTTCGCTTTTGCGAGAAACTTCAGTCGCCTGGCGATAAGGAGGGTCTTGCCCGAGCCCGGCCCGCCCGTCACGATGACGGTTTTCGCGTCGGATTCGAGCGCCTTTCGCTGCGATTCAGTAAGTTCCGGCAAGTATTCAGGCGGGTTCATATATGCTCCCAAGCAAGCGTTTCAACTTCAGTGTAGCATGGGAGTTACAGCATGTCAACGACGGCGCGCAAGGAAATTCCACGCATGCAGTACCGAGGCAGGTTGTGCGCGGGAATCCGCTCATGATAAGATTAGGAACCGCACAATTCGAAACGGCGCTTTTTCCTGAAGGAGGAGTCCTCTATGAATCTCGCAGAGCTGGCCGAGCGAAAGATCGCCGAGTTCGGGGAATACACCAACCTGATTTTTCTCGGCGAGGAATACACGAACGTCCGGATGCATGAGAGGTCCAAGCGCTTCGCCGCAGGGTTGAAAGAACTCGGCATAAAGCCCGGCGACAGAGTAATCGTGCTGATGCCGAACTGCCCCGAGGTGCTCGTGTCATACCCGGCGCTGTGGCGCATCGGGGCCGTCATCGTGCCGATCCTGTTTCTCCTGGAGTCACACGAAATCTCATATATTGCGCGCGACTGCGAGGCAACGGCTGTAATAATAGGGTCCGAATTCCTTTACAAGATAGATGCGGCCCTCAAGGACGCCCCGTCGCTGCGGCATGTCATTGTCGTGGGCACCGAGCAGGGCGACGACATGATCCCGTTCGACCGGGTCGAGGACACGGGGCCGGAGGAAACTATACATCCGACGGATGACGGCGACCTGGCGGTGCTGCTGTATACATCGGGCACGACCGGCAGGCCCAAGGGCGTCATGCTCACGCACGGGAACCTGTGGGCCAATGCGATGAACGGGCGCAACACGTCGGGCGACGTGGACCGCGGCGAGGTGTCGCTTTCGTCATTGCCTCTTTCGCATTCCTACGGGCTCGGACTGCTCGTCAGCGGATGGGTCAGCCCGAGGACAGGAAGGAACGTGCTTCTTCCGTGGTTCGATCTCGAGGACGTTTTCAGCGCCATACAGAAATACAAAGTGTCGAGCATGGCCGGCGTGCCGACGATGTTCCTCTACATGCTTCACTATCCCGACGCGGACAAGTACGATACCTCCTCGGTCGAGTTCTGGCTGGTGGGCGCTTCTCCGATGCCGCAGGAAAAGTTGTCGGAATTCGAGAAGAAGTTCGGCGGCGAGATGTACATGGCGTATGGGCTGACCGAGGCGTCGCCCGGTGTGGCCGTCCAGCGCGAAACGATCCCGCGCAAGCCGGGCTCGGTCGGCACGGCGATGGTCGGCGTGGAGATGAAGATTTTCGATGAAAGCGATATCGAGCTGCCGCCGAACGAGATGGGAGAGATAGTCGTCAGGGGCGCGAACGTGATGAAGGGCTACTTCAACATGCCCGATGAAACGGCGAAGACGCTCAGGAACGGCTGGCTGCACACGGGCGACATCGGCTACGTCGACGAGGACGGCCACCTCTACATCGTCGAGCGAAAAAAGGACTTGATCATAAGGGGTGGCTTCAACATTATCCCGAAAGACATCGAGGAGATCCTGTACAAGCATCCGGCGGTTGCGGAGGCGGCGGTCGTAGGCAAACCCGACGAGATGATGGGCGAGCAGGTGTTGGCCTACGTCGTGCTAAAGCAAAAGATTGAGGCTTCGGAGGACGACCTCATCGAGCATTGCCGCTCGCACCTGGCCAAGTACAAATGCCCGACATATATCGAATTCCTCGAATCGATGCCGAAGACCCCCATCGGCAAGATTCAGAAAAAGGAACTCCGAAAGCTCGCAGAGCAAAAGGCGGACAAATAGAGTTGTATCGTTTCGCCGTCGAAACGCGCCCGGGAGTTATTTCCGTGCGCTGACCACTTGGAAAACGCCGCCGAAAAATGTCGATTTCACGACATCGTGAAAACCGGCCTCTTTGACCTCTTCGACGACACCCCGCCTGAGCATATCCTGTCTTGTGGGTGTCTCGAAATTGAACGGCAGCCAGTAAAACCACCAAAA
>CBDUSG010000624.1:0-2640 GCA_965369575.1 uncultured bacterium
CGTGCATTTCTATTTCCAGAGGACCTTTTCCTATGAGCTGAAGCAGACCGTGCTGAGGTGCACGGACGGAATCGAGATGAGCCTCGAGGGCGCCGCATGGGGGCCCCTGCAGGCAGGGAGCCGCCTCGGGGACGGGACTAGTGTGCGAATGCCGGCGAATACGCGCTCGTTCATGTCTTTCGACGGCATCAGACTGCTGAGCGACGACGAGGTCGAGCTTGAGACCGGCGGCCCTCGCGCGTTTTCCCTCGCGATCGGCGAGTTGGTCGTCGCATCGGCCGAGAGGAAGAAGAATCCACTGACCGTCGCGCTCGGCAGAGCGTCGTTCCGCGCAGACAGCGGTGTCTTCAGGATAGCGCGCAATGAAAGCGGATATTCGCTCGGCGTGGCTTCCGGCGCCGCGGAAATCACCATGCCGGACGGCACGACACATAAACTGATCGCCCACCAGACGGCCGCCTTCGGGAAGGATCAGACCGCGCTCGAGGTGACCGCGGGCGAGGTTGTCGATCCGTTCGCGCAGATGAAAGTCCTGGCCATCGAAAGGACCAAGCGGAGATTCGCCGAGGTGATCTCGCGATATATCCCGGACTATAGGATGACTCGATTGGACTTCGGGCAGGCGAGGAGCGCGCAGACACTCGGCATGTGGAACCGGCCCGAGGGCATGTACGAGTTCGCAGCGTATTTTCCGTCATCGCCCCTGCAGCTTGCGCAGGCGTGGTCGGGGGACTCCAGCGATTATTACGAGAGCCTCTTTGTGCCGTCCAACCGCTCGATCTCGATCGGCAGACAGAGGGTAGTGCCGGTACCGCCGGGCATGTCCGCCACTTTTCCGAGGTGGTCCCACGACGGCACGATGATCGCCTTCATCGAGACACATCGCGGCGCGCTGACGGGTCGCGCGCGTGTGGTTCGGCTTGACGATCTGAACAACCCGTGGAACATCTCGCAGGAATTCGAAGGCGCCGTCCGCTCCATGCTGCGGCCGACGTGGGCGCCCGACGACCGCCACGTGCTGTTCCAGGTTCAAACAGGGGCGGGCTGGGAGAATGGCGAGCCGACGGCCAATTTTCAAATCAAGATCGCGCCGATTGATCCGGCAGAGGGGCCGCTGCGCGATTTCGAGGCCCCGTTCGGGGGCATCCCGCTGTCATTGCCGGTTCCGGTGGGAAAGAACATCTCGCCGGTTATTGACAAGCTGCCGTGGGGCGACGCCGTGGTCGTATCCAACTGGGGCAACCTGGCCTATGCCCCCGTCGAGGAGGACGGTCAGGCGGTAGCGGGCGCGCCGGGCCTGTTCATCACAGACTTCAATCCACGGTCAGGCTTTGTCATGGGAGGCCGCTTTTCGCCGTCGGGCGAAATGATGGATTTCACCGCCGTATCGAATTTCGATTTCGACCATATGAACAGCTATATTCTGTATGAAGTGGGAGACATACTCGACGGGTTCGCGCTGCCGCCCCGCTCGTTGGACGATCCGAGAATCCGGCGGACCGCCCCGACCGAAAACATGCAGTTCACCGGCGGCTTTTCGTTTGACGAATCGCTCGTGTTCGTGCACGAAGACGTCAACCACGCATTCGACATCATGCGGCCGACATATATTACACGGGCGCCCAGTCAGGCGAGTTCTATGCGGGCGGCCAGTCAGGCGCGCCGGGCGTCGTCCAGATTCATCAGCCGGGCAACCAGATGTTCCTGACGCCCTCGCCCGAGGGCAACCGAATCGCTTACTGCAATTACACGGAGACTGAGTCCGAGCTGAGGGTAGTCAGCTTCGATATCGAGGCAGACATGGACATGGACCTCGGGGGCGTCATCATGGACAACAGCGGCTCGAGCCTGATCGTGCCTCCCGGAGCGCTCGAGGAGAGTTTCAACGTGAGGATCAGCACGCCGTTCTCGATCGGCGAGGAGGCCGAACTCACCGAGGGCGAAAAGACTTTCTTCGCGATGAGGCTCATCGACGCGCAGGGGCTCGACAGTCCGCAGTTCATCGAGCCGATGACGCTCACGATCAGGTACACAGACGACGAGGTCGCGGGCCTGGCCGAGGGCATGCTCGAGGTCTATTACTACGACGAGACCGACCCCGAGCATCCCGTGTGGGTCGCGCTCGGCGGCACGGTCGACCCCGATAACAACGAGATCACCGTCGAAATACAGCACTTCTCCAAGTTCTCCGTCGGCGGGGAAACTCCTGACGGAACCCGCGAGGCTTCTCCGAAGCCGGTCCCCCGCAAACGGGAAACGCAGAGGCGACAAGAGCGCTGGCAGGTCACCGCAAACATGGAAATGATGTCGGACACATCCGCCATCATCGTCGAAGAAGGCGTCGGGTTCGGCGAAATCGCGGTGACCAATCCTTCGTGCACAAAGGATTTCATCAGATCGAAGCTTGGAGGGCCCGACTCCGAACGGGATCGCCTGTTGGATTATTCTCCAAGCTACGGACTGAATTTTTTCTTCGACCAACGTACGAACAGGCTGACGGAAATCCGCTTGAACAGCGGGTTCAACGGGGCGCTGGCTTCCGACATTTCGATGTCGTCCTCAATGGAGGATGTGTTCCGAACCTACGGAGAGCCGCGTGCACGGATGACGGTCGATCAGCTAAACGGTTTTCGAGGACAT
>CBDUSG010000625.1:0-2623 GCA_965369575.1 uncultured bacterium
CGCCTGCTTAGCGAATCCCCGAGGCAGGCAAAATCGGTTCGCCGTCGGATTGTTTGACATTCCCACAAAAGAGAGTAGCAAAACAAGAGAGGATGGGGATAATATATGAAAAGGTATGAATGTGTCGTTTGCGGCTATATCTACGATCCCGCCGAGGGCGATCCGGAGAACGGAATCACCCCGGGAACGGCGTTTGAGGATCTGCCAGACGACTGGCTTTGCCCGGTCTGCGGCGTGGGCAAAGACAACTTCGATGAAATAGCGGACTGATTCGCCGCTGTCCGATGCAGAGGGTCACCGGGAATTCTCCGGTGAACCTAACGAGCTTCGGCGCGGCGCGAGACACAAGCGAAAGGATTCGTCTATGCCGAAAGCCCCCGTTCACAGAAAAATGCAAGAGGAAACAGAGGGCCATTTTTACGGATGTGAATCCTGCGGCTACGATGGCGGCTTCCACGTGACTTTCAAGAAGACGGAAAAGGCGAAAAGTTTTTTGATCATTTTGATGTGTCCACAGTGCAGGCAGACCTATGACATCGACTGGCAAATCGAAACGCAATAAACTCAAAGGCGGAAGGATCGAAAGGGATTCCCTCGGCGAGCGCGAGGTTCCGGCCGGAGCATACTACGGGATCCAGACGCTCCGGGCGCTTGAGAATTTTCGCGCAAGCGGCGCGTCCCATCCCGATTCGCTTTTGCGCGCTTATGCCATGATAAAAAAGGCCGCGGCGCTCGCGAACGAAGAGCTGGGCGCTCTGGATCGGCGCCGCGCGAAGGCTATCGCATGGGCGTGCGACCGAATACTCGCGGGCGGATACCGAGATCAGTTCAAGCTCGATGCGTTCCAGGCGGGCGCCGGCACGTCGTACAACATGAACGTCAACGAGGTCGTCGCAAACCTCGCGCTCGAGCGTCTCGGCAGGAGTTGCGGCGACTACGAGTACATCAGCCCGAACGACCACGTGAACATGGCCCAGTCGACGAACGACACGTTCCCGACTGCGATGAACGTGGCCGCGTTGCTCGAGCTTCCCGCGCTGGACAAGGCGTTGCGCGGCATGGTCTCCGCCGTTCGAAGCAAGGCGAACCAATTCAAGCGAATCGTAAAATCCGGACGGACGCACCTGCAGGATGCGGTGCCGATAACGCTGGGGCAGGAATTCGAGGCTATGGCGCTCGCCGTTGACACCGGCCGGAAAGAAATA
The DNA here is from genome assembly GCA_965369575.1 of uncultured bacterium. Classification (GTDB taxonomy): domain Bacteria; phylum Abyssobacteria; class SURF-5; order SURF-5; family SURF-5; genus CBDUSG01. The sequence goes on from CBDUSG010000625.1 coordinate 1,206, forward strand.
TCGCGCCGCACGGCGCCGCTGTGCGAAATTGCGCTCGGAGGCACCGCGGTCGGCACAGGTTTGAACGCGCCGCGCGGATTCCCGCGGGCTGTCGCACGGCATCTGAGGGACATTTCCGGGCTGAAGCTGAAGCCGGCGAAAAACCTTATCTTTGCCGTACAATGCAATTATCGGATCGCATCGCTTTCAGGCGCTCTCAGAGACCTCTCGCTCGAACTGATCCGCATCGCCAACGACCTGAGGCTGCTCAGCTCGGGGCCGACGACGGGCATTTCCGAGATCGCGCTTCCGGCGGTTCAGCCCGGCTCCTCGATCATGCCCGGCAAGGTCAACCCCGTTATGGCCGAATGCCTGGACATGGTGGCATTTCAGGTTGTGGGGAACGACCTCGCCACGGCTCTCGCGGTACAGGCCGGACAGTTCGACCTGAACGTCATGATGCCTTCCATGGCTCTGAACCTGCTGCAGTCGATTCGGCTGCTTTCCAGCTACCTCCCTGACTTTACCGAGAGATGCATCAAAGGCATCGTCGCCGATAAAAAGCGCTGCACCGAGTATTCGGAGCGCAGCCTGGGGCTGGCGACCGCCCTGAGCCCATACATTGGATACCTCAAAGCCGCCGAAATCGTGCACGAAGCGCTCAGATCGGGCGAGTCGATAAAGAGCATCGCGTTGCGCAAGGGAATCTTGTCCGAATCCGAGTTCAACAGGATCACGAACCCGTTGTCAGACGGCGGGCGCGGAAAACAGGCAACCGGCAGCAACAGACGGTCGGGCAAACGGAGCAAATGAACCAAAGGAGAAAGGCCACATGACTGAACTCCCGGAAAAGATGGAAGACATAGTGAAGTTCGCGCTGCAGCTCGAACAGGACGGCCTGCAGATGTATCGCGAATTCGCGGAAAAATCGACCGACCCGTTCGGCAAGAAAACATTCGAGGGGCTTGCCGAGGACGAGCGCGACCATATCGAGCTTCTCCAGAAAATCTATGCAAGCTCAGGCGTGAGCGAGATTGAGGAGATCGTCGAGCGCAGCAAGGACGAGCCGGTTCGGCAAAGGTTCAAGACGATATTCCAGCTCGCGGGCGAGGAGGCTCGCGAACGAGCCGAGGCCGACCCCGGCGACACCGAGGCGATGCAGATCGAGATCGATTTCGAAAAGCGCGGATACAGCCTGTATAGGGAGGCCGGGGAGAAGGCCACGGGGGATGCGGAGAAGGTCGCATTCAAGCACCTGACGCTAATGGAAAAGCATCACATGGAGCTGCTTCAGCATACATTCGACTATCTCAATGACACCGCCAACTGGTTCCAGGCCTACGAAGGCTGGATGTTCGAGGCAGGTTGATCCGCGAGAGCGCCTGTATCAAATGCGCGCCCGGCGTCCTTTCACAGAGTCGTGCGGCGGTCCTATCGCT
>CBDUSG010000626.1:0-2613 GCA_965369575.1 uncultured bacterium
AAACGGAAAGATTTCGGAATATCGCGCCCAGTTGAATATCACGTTCATCCTGGAAGATTAGCCCGGATGAACGAAACCCGAGCCGGTCGAATTTCGCTCCCCTGTGATTCCTGCGCGGCCTGCCCGTGTGCCCGGCTCGCTGACCGTCTCAGGCAGACTGAATCAGCTGATATACGACAAGGATCAGCGCGACGACTGAAATCGCAGCGAAAACGACAGCATATCCAAGCGGCATCGTGAAGATGATCTTCTGCGCGAACACGTAGTAATTCGCCCAGCATAGCACCGCGCCGAATGCCAGTATCAGCGCCGTCCTGAAGCTTCCCCTCAATAACAGAAAAAGTATGGCGGCCAGCGCAAGGGTCGCCTCAGGTCGCTCCAGCGCATACTCGCACACGGTGGCGAGACGGCTCTCGCCAAAGAGATCCGAAATCCAGCCCATAGGGAACTCCCTCCTTCCGACAACTCGCGCACGGAAAGTTGCCGTTAGGAACAAAAGAGCATGGGCCATGCCAAAACCAGCCGCAACCGTTTAGATGCCATAACATATTGAAACAACAGCAATTGTGCGGGCGAAAGACGGCATCGTATCGAGACGATTGCTCGATAATGCCTAGAGAATATTACAAAATCGTAATCATCCCGAGGGCGGATAGCGTGGGGAAGGGGCGGATCGGCCGGGGCAAGAAACCGGACAGGTTCCCCCCGGTGTGCGTGTCGAACGGCGGTCGAGCGGTGTTTTTCGGCCGGAGTTCGCCGCTACCCCGGGCAACGCGGTCAACCAAAGAGGGTTTTTGTGAGCGCGGCGACACGCCTCCCAAGGGCCTCGCACTGGGTCTTGGCCCTATCGTCCGGGGCATCGATGGAGACCGGGCCGTAGTGGTCTCCGTCAGCGGTTCCCTGCACGATCATTCCGTGGATGAGCATCACGTGCAGAATATTGAGTATTGTCGTCTCGTTTCCGCCGCCGATATTCGCGGAAGATGAGAAGGCTCCGCCCACCTTACCTGCCAATTTTCCATGATGGGCCACGCCGGCGTCGAGGAATTCCTTCAGGCTGCCGGCCATTCCGCCGTAATATGTCGGCGATCCGGCCACAATCGCATCGTATTGAAGCATTTCCTCTGGCTTGGCGCCCTCGACGTCCTTCAGAGTCACATCGGCGCCTTCCTTTTCAGCGCCGGCTGCAACGAATTCGGCCATAGCCTTGGTGTTTCCGGTCCGGGTGTAATAAAGAACGAGCACTTTGGCCATTTTTGAACTCCTTATATCGGTCAGAGGGGAAAATGAATTTTCCGGTAGCGGCTTAACCGGAGATTATCCTTCATGCAGGGCATCGGCACGCAAATCACGCTTCTTTCTGAAAAACGACGGCCCACGGACCACATCAGAAAAGCTGCAGTTCAGGATCGGCCGGGGCGCCTGCATACGATTCGAGGCCCTTCCTGAAGGCGTCTTCCGATAACCGCAGGTTCTCCAAAACCTGCCTTGTCCGATCGTCAAATTCCACCACCTGCCGCAGCTCGGCGGCGTCCATCTCACAGAAAACGTTGGCGAGAAAAACGACGCCCGAGGTATCCTGAGGCTGGGGCTGCAAGTCCGGGGAATGATGGTAGCGAATCGCGGCGACAGGCTCTCCGGCTTCGTCGTAATATCTGTCCAATGCCGTAAAGACCGCCCCGCGCGAGCACAGGACCGGACGCACCCTCAGTCCGGAGGCGTTTTCCAATTCCTCGCGTCCGGCCTCATCGATCGGACAGACCATGGCCATTGTCAGCGAGTTGCCGAGCTTTCCGATGGGCACGAGTTCGAGGCGCCGGGCAAGCTCTGCGGATACGAGGTCGATAATTGCCTGCTCGATCTCGCAGGCGGAAAGCTCGATGCTGGCGGACCCAGGTATCGTGCCGAGAAATTCAAGAAAATCCTTCTCGTTAAGGTACCCGAGGTCGATCAATATGCTGCAGATTCTCTCCCGCCTCGTCTTTTGAAGGCTGAGGGCCTCCTGCACCTGCGGGGCTGTTACATAGCCGTTTTCGACAAGAAGCTCGCCGATCTTTTTCTTCTCTGAGGAGTCTCTTGGTGGTCCCGTCATTGCCGAAAAACCTTCCTTAACCGTGAGTCTTTACGGTGGTGCAAGATGCCGCAATTCGATGAGGGCGGATGCCTTGCGCCGCGGCCACGATGTGCCGGCGGCGCAAAAGCCGCATCTGATTTCTGCGCGGGCGCTGTCCTTGTCCCTTGTCGCCGGAAACCTCTTTCGTCCGGGGGAAACTCGGAACAAATCCAAGTATAGCTGATGTTTTGAGAAAAAGCGAGCACGGCGCGCCGGATGCCCCTGTCGGCCGCCATCCTGTTTGATATGCCTGTTGACAAGATTGAGTTTTGGTAGTAAAATGCAAAATGAAGCTTTTTCCAATCCTCCGCATTCGAGCGGAACGGCGGACGGCCTGGCGAGGATGGGGTGACTTTTCGTGCAGATGGTTGTCGAAAAAGGCAGCGGAAAGGGAACGCTCTTTCGGTTGCACGACGGCAACAATACCCTCGGCCGAGACGCAAGCAATCGAATCAGGTTGTCCGACCCGAAGATATCCCGCACTCACTGTAATATCCGCA
>CBDUSG010000627.1:0-2612 GCA_965369575.1 uncultured bacterium
GGTGGCGAGGTCGTATTTTGTCGAGAGCCACCCTCCGCTTTCCGGGGGCCGCCTCCTCTTTATAGGTTTCGGAGTATGCCAGCACCTTGGGCACATATTTCTGGGTTTCCTTGAAAGGGGGGATTCCACCGTAACGCAGGACGTTCCCGGGACCGGCGTTGTAAGCGGCCAGCGCCAGACTGGTATCGTCGTTGAAAAGCTCGAGCATGCGCGCCAGATACTGGACGCCGCCGCCGACGTTTTCTTCCGGGTTGAATAGGTCATCGACGTTCATATCGAGGGCGGTCGACGGCATGAGCTGCATCAGGCCCCGGGCGCCGGCCATCGAGACGGCGTAGGGGTCGTAATCGGATTCCGCCTTTATTACCGCTTTAACAAGCGCCGGCGACACGTCGTAGTCGCGCGCGTAGAACCTGATTATCTCCTCGAGGTCGAACTCCACGACCTGCAGCTCGCCTTTAATCCGGCGGCGGACATTTCGTTTGACGATCCTCTTGATGGGCTCGAAATTCAAGGATACATAGTCCGGCCCGACCAGCTTGACCTTGCTCGTAAACAACAGGAGGCCGGAGTTGTGTTCGTAGAGGAATATGTCGGGATCTTTTCCGTCACGCCCGAACAGGTGGCGCGGTACCTCCCGCTTCGGCGGCTTCGGCCTGCGCTGTATCACTGGATTGTACAGGACGTATTCCTCGCACATGCGTTTTTTTTCCGCTATGACGGCGGACTGCGGATCGACGAGTGAGGCCAGCTCATATATGCGAGCGGTTTCGGGATTGCACGTGAGCCCGAAAAAGTCTCTGCCGACGATGACCGGAGTCAGCGGTATGGGCTGGTTTTCGATCCGGAGCGTCTGCAGCGCGGCGCGAGTATCGTCGAGATAGCCGCCGGCCGAGGAGGCGCGTATCTGGCCGATATAGTAATTTTGTCTCTGCGAAAAGGGGACGGCCCTGGGCGCCGGCTCGCTCTCGATGATGGTGATCCACATTTCGGCGACCGCCTCCACGGCGCGAAGAAACGACGGCAGGACGACATCGCCTTTGCAGCTGTCATAGCCTTCGCCAAAAGTGTACGCATCCCTCACGGCGCTTTTCAGCAGACGCGACTGTATGGTTAAGTGCTCCATGTAGCTGGAGGGATACGTCTGGCGTTCAGGCGATATGTCGCGGGGCCGGATTTGAAACGACTCGATCTCGCCGTCTATGTCCGCCTCGAGTTTTGCGAGAAACGCGACATCCGACGGATCGGGATCGTAGGCCAGCGGCAGTGCGCGATCGGCGACGGCGCGGCTGAGGACGCCCATGCGATAGGCGAAATAGTGTGTCAGGTTGTCCCCCTCGTGGGGGATGAGCATGAGCAGTTGAATTTCGGAAGCGACGTCCCGGTTGATGTCGAGAGCCGCGCTCGACGGGCTTCCCGCCGGGCCATTGCCGGCGGCCCCCTGCAGAATGTCGTCTTCGCGGAGAATAATATCGCGGTAAGCCGGGCCGAGCTCGGTCAACGCGAGTTCGGCTATCCTGAGGTGCGCGTATTTTCCCCACGCCACGGCTTCATTCGGCAAAAGAAGCGCCGTGAATGCGACCGCGAGCGCGCAAAGGCGCGCGGCTATGTCGGCGAAAACGCTGTTTCGAAACATCTTGTCGATTGCCTCGAACCGGCCCACTACCGGCCGTCGTCGCCCTGGCCGGCAAAGACGGCTATCATAATGGGCCCGTCACCAACCTTTACCGTTTCAACTGACTCGAGCGTGGCCGCGTCGATTATTGTGACGCTGCCGTCGAAACGATTCGCAACGTAGATGAACCGGCCGTCGGGACTGACGACGACGGCGCTCGGGCTCGTGCCGAGGGCGAGTTCACTCCTGGTTTCGAGTGTGCGGGCATCGATAATCGAGAGGGACTGCGAAAAGAAATTCGCGCAGTAAAGTGTGGCGCCGTCGGGCGAGATGGCGAGCGCCTCGGGGCGATCTCCCGCGGAGGCCGACTCAGCCTCGCCGGAGTCGGTTCGCACGGCCAGTATCCTGTCGTCGATCGAGTCGGCAACGAATATCGTCGAACCATCCGGGCTCAAGGCGGCGGCGCGAGGCGAGGTCCCGGCCGCCGGCGTCGCAATCACGCGGCTTGTGCGTGTGTCGATCACCGAGATCGAACCCGAATGCCTGTTCAGACAGTAAAGCCGATTTCCGTCAGGAGAGATTTTGAGCGCGATCGGGCCGTCGCCGACTCTTATAGTGGCGGAGACCTCTGCCTGCGGCACGGCGATCACCGACACGGTAGCATCCTCGTCGTTGCCGACGTATGCGGTGCGGCCGTCCGGATGCACGGCGACGGCGCGGGGATGGATTCCGACAGGAACGGTGCGGACGATCTTCCCCGAAGCGGCCTCCATCACGAGAAGCGAGTTGTCATAGCGCCGCGTGAGGTAAACGTATTTGCCGTTCGGATCGAACGCCGTGCCCTCGATCCTGTCTTTCAGTCCGAATCTCGAGACGACCTTGTTGGTCTGTAAATCGAGCACGGATACGTCGCGACTGTCCTCGTTCACGACGAGGGCCACCGGCGATCCCAGCGGGATGGGGCCGACTTCGCTGCCGACGATCTTCTTTTCTCTTT
>CBDUSG010000628.1:0-2611 GCA_965369575.1 uncultured bacterium
GGCCGGGTCGATCGTGCCGCCCGAGCAATTTTGTGACATGGTCGAAGCGCTTATGAAAGAAATCATGCGCCCGGTCGGCTGCGGGCAGGATTCCAACCGCGTCTATATCTCGGGAAGCGAGCTGCACGACGCGGAAATCCTGCGCGCCATCGAGGAGGCGGGCGCGACGATAGTCGGCGACGACCTGTGCACCGGCGCCAGAAGTTTTCACGATCTTGTCGAGCCCGGCGGCGATCCGGTCGAGGCGCTGGCGACGCGATACATCACGCGCACGCCCTGCCCCAGCCGCCTGCCGGTCGAGCGTCGGCTGGAATTCATACTCGAGGGGATTCAAGAATGCCGTGCCGAGTCCCTCATTTTCGTGATACAGAAGTTTTGCGATCCGCACCTTGCCGAGCAGCCCGTCCTGAGCGAAAGCCTCAAGGAGATCGGTATTCCAAACATGGTCATCGAAACCGAGCACCGCATCGGCCCCGGGAAACAGCAGATATGCACGCGCGTGCAAGCGTTTTTGGAAATGGTCGCGGCGTGAGGCAATGCAAGTCATGCCGCCGACCGCTTGGCGAAAATAAATAAGGAGGAGGATGTGCCTGAAAGCTCTCACAACGAACTCTCAGCGACAAAAGATGTGAACGATACGCCTAGGGAACCGGCCCAGGGGCTCTCGGTGAGAAACCTGTACGCGGGTATATTCCTTACGTCCGCGGCTGTGCTGCTTCTTCAGATAGCCCTCACCAGGTTGTTCTCCTTTACCATCTGGTACCATTTCACATATGTCACCATCAGCCTGGCCATGCTCGGCTTCGGCGCCAGCGGGGCGGTGCTGGCCTCCTCGGAAAAACTTGCAGGGTTAGACGTCGGGCTGGCACGGTGGACCTCGATCATCGGCGCGGTCTCGGTTCCCATCATGATGGTCATCGTAAGCAAAGTCCCCTTTGCACCCTTCGATCTGCCCAAAGAATCGATTCAGATCGTATATATGGCCATTTATTATGCGGCGGTGACGATTCCGTTCTTCTGCGCCGGCATGACGATCTCGTGCGCGTTCAGGAGCATACCGCAAGAGGCCACCAAGATATACTTCTGGGACCTTACCGGCGCGGGCGCCGGATGTTTCGCGGTGGTCTCGGCCATAAACCTTTTTGGCGTGCCGGCTGTCGCCGCATTATCGGCCGCCTTGTTTCTGCTGGCGGCGGTGACATTCCTCGGGCGCGGGCCGACATTAGCGAAGCTGGCGCTTCTGGCAGCTGCGCTGGTGTGGATTCCCCTCGGAATAAATATCGAAAAAACTCTCGAGTTTCGGCCGAGCAAGGACAAATATCTCTCAAGAATACAAGGCAAGAAAATGACTTTCTCAAAATGGTCGCCGATATTTCGTATCGACGCCTTCGAGCTTCCGCAGATCAAGGGAGCGGATATGGGGCCGCACGGGGAAGTATATGGCATCGACGCAAAGTACATACCGCCGGATGCGAGTTACGCTTTTATCGCGCATGACGGAGACGCCTGCACAATGATGATGAAAAGCGACGAAAACCTGACCGGACAGGAGATGTTTGAAAAAAGCATCCTGAAACCGCCGTATTTGCTGCTGGAGGAACCAAAAGTTCTCGTCATCGGTCCCGGCGGCGGAGTTGACGTGGGGATGGCTCTTAAGAGCAATGCCCGATCCGTTCTCGCGGTAGAACTCGACCCTGTAACCATCGACCTTGTGTCCGGCAAATACAACGAGTATGTCGGGGGCCTCTACAATAATCCAAAGGTCCAAGTTGTGATTGACGAGGGGCGCAGCTTCCTGAGGCGATCCGAAGAACGGTTCGACCTGATACAAATGACCGGAGTGGACACATTGGCGGCGCTTACATCCGGCGCCTATGTCCTGGCGGAAAACTATCTTTACACGCTGGAGGCCTACCGCGAGTTCTTGGAGCACTTGACGGACGACGGCATTCTCAGCATTGCGATTTTCGATATTCACCACGAACTCCAATTCCCAAGACACACAGCCAGGCAGGTTTCTCTTTCGGTCGAAACCCTGACGGCGATGGGCATAGAGAACCCGTCCAGACATATCGCTGTGATTTCAATGAGCGCACAAGCGGCAAATATCCCACACGTCATAATATTGACGAAGAAGTCCCCATTTACTTTTTCCGAAATTGGGACCCTGAGAAAATTCGCAAATGAATTATCGTTTGAATTCTGGCATCTGCCGGGTGAACCGGCCGACAATCCATGCGCCTACATAGCCACGTCGACGGAAGAACAGAGGAAGGAATACTACAAGGGCCATTTTTTCAAGCTTATGGCGCCGACCGACGATTCGCCCTTCTTTTTCCATTATTACAAATGGCCCTCGCTGCTCAAAAGGCAAGAAGTAGACACTGGACACACGGGCGCAACGGGCCAGTTGATCCTTCTTGTGATCCTGATCTTCTCCATTATTTTCTCATTGATCCTGATAATTCTTCCATTGTTGAGATTTCAGAAGGCAGGGCTGCGAACCCGCTGGAAATGGAACTATATCCTATACTTCGCAGCATTGGGGCTGGGATTCATATTCATCGAGATCAGCTACATACAGAGGTTTATCCTCTTCCTCGGATATCCG
>CBDUSG010000629.1:0-2610 GCA_965369575.1 uncultured bacterium
CAGCGTTCCGGCAAAACCGGGAACCAGATTTCCGCCGCTCTCCCATCGAGAGAAGGACAGTCGCGTACAGAGAATTGGGGGCTGAGCTTATTGGTTTAACCCATCGGAACGAGGGTAGGATATGCGTCATAGGCCCCAAATCTAGGCGGTTGCCCGCCAGCATAGAAACCACGCTTGTCAATCGCTCTTACAGAGTTTTGGAACCGAACGAACTCTCGGCGCTAAAAAAGCTGATACAATCCCTTTCGGACGGATCACCCCAGCAAAAGGCGATTGCTTCCAAAAATTTTATAGACGAGGCTTACGGAAGCATAAGCGTTGATGACAAAGCCTTCATGGGGAAGATTCTGAAAGGCGAGAATCAGCGTCCACGACGGGCCGACAGGAAAACCCTGTGCGAAGTCCATACTGTGGGAACCACCCCGCAATTGCTACATGCCCTGCTGCAATATGTTGAGCAGCTAGATGGAGTTAATTGCAAACTCAGAGAATCGGTGAGCGCTCTAAAATGTGTTCTGGAAGAACACATCGATACGGGCGCGGACCTGAAATCCTTATACGCGGATGAAATCGCAAAAAGGAAATACCAAAGCAGAAGCAATGTTTTTCGCTGCATAGGAAGCACGCTGCTCGTTAAAGGGCTTGAGTTTGACCATGCGATAATTCTTCGCGGGCAAAATTGGGGCACCTGCAAAGACCTTTACGTTGCCCTCACAAGAGGATCGAAAAGTGTGACTTTATTGGATTTGGCACCTTAGGCGTAAATCCACACTGTCTCGAATACTGTGTTTCAAATATCCGCTGTCACGCATGATCGGTCCTGCTCCTGGCGGTCGCAGTGATCAACCGAAGCGCGTTGTCGCGAAACTAAAACAACGGCCGCAAACCGGCGCAATATAATCAAGCAGCCGCGTGCGCGAACGGGCGCATTCGCCCGCGCAGCCCTTCGATGATCGATTGAGCTATTGGCTCCGGGAAGTCCTTCGGCAGGTCGGCCAGTGCCGTATCGATAGCTGCGGGTGCGGTATCCGCGATCTCATCGAAAATTTCCTGCACCACGGCAGAGGGCACGCCGCATTTTTTTGCCGTTTGCAGGAAATGTCGTGGCGCGATCGTGTTGATGACGTAATGGCGGTTATCTCCCACCGCCATGGCAAGCTTCATCCTGTTCCACTTTATCTCACCCGCATCGACGTTCGGTTGTGCCGACATCACGTCGTATAGCGGCGTCAGGTGGAATCGTCCGCCGGGATTAAGGTAGATACTGAAATTTTTGGCGTGGCCATCCGTTGCGCCCAAGAGCCAGAAGATGATCTGTGCTTTGAAAAATGTCCTTTGATCGGCTTCGGGCTCATCGCTGGCCCTCAATAATTCCAGCAATTGCCGCATGCCCGGACCGCCGTCCGGTTCGTATTTCAGGGTCGGAGGAACGGAAAGCGCCTGGCAGCAATCTTCCTGCGGCAGGCGCAGCAGGCGCTTGTCTTTGGTCCAGAGCCGGTCGAAACGCTCGACAACGAGAACCCGCCTGCCCTCAAATTCCCCAATCTCCGTATGTGCGCTCGGCAGGCCCAGGGCTGCGGTGAGCTTTAGGCACAAATGTTCGTTTTCGACGCTCTGTGAGAGGTCGATGCCGTTTTCGAGCTTGCCGATCTGCGGCTTAAAGATATGCGTTGTCGCCGTTGTGCCGTGCGGGATATGCCATTTCTTTTTCCAGTACAGGAGTGCCGTTTTTTCCTGTGCACCCGCGAGCGAAATCCGGAATTCTTCATCCTCAGCAACACCAAGCGGCGTTGCCTTGAGATCGCTTAAGACACGGGCGATTTCTTCGTCCCCTATCGCTCGTCCCTCAACCGCGCCGACCGGCCCGGGTTCCTCGCCTTCGGGGAGGAACTGAAGCGCGCCGACGCAATCCCGTCCCACGGCTGTGAGCAGGCTGTAGGCATCATAGCCGTCCGCTCTGGTTCGTTCAGCCAGACGGCGGCGGATCGCTTCGTTATCGGGCAGCAGATTGTCGAACACCGCGATGACGGGATCGCCCACAAACCGGTCCTCCCGCAGCGGCAGGGAGAGCGAGACGGGCAGGGCGTGTTCCCAGGCAAGCCACGCAGGATCGTACTGAAAATCGATGGCCCCGCTGGCTTCCCGTCTCAAGCGCCCAACAAGACGGGCGTTCAGAAAGACATTGAGCGGTATGCGTATCCGCCTGCGCGCCATCAGAGCAGCTCCTCAATGTCTGTTGCCGTGCCCTTGGTCCGGGGCCGGATGAGGATTTCCAGATTGAGCGCGGCCAGAATATCGAACAGTGTGCGCAGTTGCGTGCCCGGCTCGCCGCTTTCTATGGCTGAGATTGTGGCTTGACGCAGGGTGGTCTTGGTCCCCAGGTCCTTCTGTGTCAGATTCAGCGTGCGCCGCCGACGGCGCAGCGCGTCTCCAATCTGTTTCGAGGTGCGGGCAATCTGGTCCATAAGAGGCACTTCCTTTCTGATTCACTATATACTACTGAGCGTATAATTGTCAATATAAGTTGTGGCGTATCATATGGAAATATCCACTAGGGCGTATAAAATACCTTTATGCGTGCTCTCACATAATTTTTTTTCTGGTGTTTCG
>CBDUSG010000630.1:0-2608 GCA_965369575.1 uncultured bacterium
TATATTGTCGGTCTCAGAGTCCCGCAAGTTGTCCAAGGCAAGGCGCAGCCGCGCAGGAATATTGAGCATATTGCAGGTGGCTGCAACGCAGCATTGGGCGATCTGCGGGACTCCCATCGGGCGAGTCGAGAAGCGGTCATCCGCTGTGTTGCATTCGCTCGAAACAGCTATGGCTGGTCCTGCGCTCATGCGCCTTGCAGCTAATCGCTTCTCGGCTCGCTGAAAACAACAATATACGGTTGACACGACACTAACCGGGTCTCCTCGCAAACGGGGCGAGGGGGTGTGGGCGTCGCCGGAGTATGAGTATAGCTCCAAGGCGGCGCGAAAGTCAATTTCTCCTGGAAAGTTGCGCGTCCGCGCGGGCCGAATGATGCGCTTGAATCGATATCTGCGTTCTGCTATAATCATGCGAAAATGGAATGGGGTCGATGCCCGGCTTCGGCCGGAAAAGGAACTCTCAAAACGACGAAGACGGTACGATTCAGGAGAAAATGCGGCTATGGATTATGGCAAATACGCCTATTTTAATGGGGAGATCGTACCCATAGAAAGCGCCAAGATCAGTATCATGACGCACGCGTTCAATTACGGCACGGGTGTTTTCGAGGGCATCCGAGGATATTGGAACGCCGAGCGGGAGCAGTTGTATATTTTCAGACTGAAAGAGCACTATGTTCGAATGTTCAGCAACTTCAACCTTTTCCGGATCGATCCTCCGGTTACGTTGGAGCAAGCGTGCGAAATCACGGTCGAGCTCGCCCGCAAGAACGAATACCGCCAGGACATGTATATACGGCCTATCGCCTATAAGAGCTCTTACGAGATCGGTCCTCAGGTACACGACCTTGATGACGAGTTCACCATTTTCAATATCCCGCTGGGAGACTACGTCAACACCTCCGATGGATTAAGCGTCATGGTCTCGAGCTGGCGAAGAATACCCGATAATTGCATCCCGGCCCGCAGCAAAGCGACCGGCATATATATCAATTCGTCTCTCGCCGCCACCGAAGCCAAGCAGAGCGGCTTCGACGAGGCCATCATGCTCACCCAGGACAACTACGTATCAGAGGGCAGCGCCATGAATTTGTTCATGGTACGCGGCAAAGAGCTGGTGACCACTCCGGTCACGGCCGACATACTCGAGGGAATCACCCGCGAAACGATCATTCAGATCGCGCGCGATCAGATGAGCATCGAGACCGCGGTTCGTCCAATAGGCCGGACCGAACTTTACGTCGCGGACGAACTATTCTTCTGCGGCACGGGCGCGCAGGTTGCACCCGTCACGTCGGTGGACCGGTGCCCCGTCGGCGACGGAAAGCCCGGCGAACTCACGATGAAACTGCAGGCCCTTTATTTCAGCGTCGTTCAGAACCGGCTCGCCGAATACTCCGACTGGCTGACTCCGGCCTATTGAGGCGGGACGTTTATTTCGGAGAATTCGCGCAGGTATCTTGCCTAAATGAAAATCACGTGCGTGCGTTGCAATACGGAGTTTCAATCCGGCCGCAAACAAACCCACGTCTGCCCGACCTGTCAATTCGTTTTCAGCGAGGATGACGCGGACAGGGGAAATCTCGTCATAGTCTCCCCGACCGAATTGATTCATCAGAAAAAAGAGGCCCACCGTCTGCACGAAAAAACGGTGGCGAAGTGCGCGTATCACGACGACGTCGAAGCGATCGCCGAATGCGTAAGCTGCGGCAGGCCGGTCTGCTATGTCTGCGCCGTCGAGACGGGCCACGGCTGCCACTGCGAGCTGTGCGCGGACGCCTCCGGACCCGCCCCGACCGCGCCGCGCAGGCCCTCATCGAAGAGCGGAATACATCCCGGCACCGGATTCGCCTACGGGGAAGAGCAGCCGCACCCGGTCGTAGATTGGGAAAACCGGCGCAGGATCGGGAGGCGGAAGGCGCTGTTCGCCACGTGGCGCCAGACGCTGTTCCATCCCGCCCGATTTTTTCGAGAGGCATGCCCGGGAGGCGGCTATTTCAGTCCGCTGCTCTATGGCATGATCTGGGTCTTGACGGGGTTCGGCGCAGGTATTCTGTGGAAGATCATTCTGCGGGTGTATCCGCAGATCGTGTCGCTGCTCGGCGGGGAAACAATCCACATATCGCTCCGGCTCGCTCCCGAACATATAGCAGCCGGGGTGGCATTTGTGTCCCTGCCATTGATCGCAGCGTTTGCGCTGATGGCCGTGAGTGTACTATTTCATATGAGCGTGGCCGCCTTCACGCGCGGGCACTCCGGCTTCAAGACTACCCTGAGAGTCGTATGCTACAGCGCGGGCGCCTACGCATTCTTCCTGATTCCGACCCTGGGCGGATTGATCGCGGGAATCTGGCAGATGATCCTGATGACCGAGGGATTCAGGCGGGCCCATCGCATCCCGTTCCCCCTGGCAGTGTTGATCGCCTTTCCGCCCTGTGCCCTGCTGTTTGCCGCCGGGATGGTTTTCACGTCGTGGGCGGTCGTCGGCAGCCGCCTCGATCTCGCGAGTTTTCTCGGCAGGCTGCTATTTCAATAGATAGTTCGGAAAAGCCCCGGCGAGTCGCCCTGTGGGGGGCAAGTTGCCCCCCACACCCCTCCATGAGATGCT
>CBDUSG010000631.1:0-2604 GCA_965369575.1 uncultured bacterium
TCGACGGCGGCCGCTACATTCTCCTGGACGGGAACAGGCCGGACGACATGAAAGGCTACGAAGAGCTGCTCGTATCGGCCTCGGATACCGAGCCCGGATTCGCGGGCGCGTCCAGCGATCCGTTCTTCATCGGATACACCTCCGGCACGACCGGCTTTCCCAAGGGGGCCGTCACCCCGCTCGGCGATTGGGAGATAAAGATAGCGTCGCTGTTCGCGCTCCTGCGCCTGAATGATGACGACGTGCAACTGCTTACGATGCCCCTTTTTCACATGAACGCGATCAACACGTCGACCGTCAGCCATTACGCAGGGCAGACGGTCATCATCATGGAGCGATTCGACGCTGAAGAGGCGCTTCGGCTGATCGAGAAATATAAGGCGTCTTTCTCGTCGATGGTGCCCACGATGTACAACCGCCTGAAGAATCTGCCGAAAGACGTTTTCGAAAAGTACGACAACACGCCGATGAAAAGTCTGCTCCAGTCGTCGGCGCCGCTTCCTTTCTCGACCAAACAGTGGATAGTCGAGAACTTCAAGGCCGCCGGGCTGCACGAGATCTACGGCGGCACAGAGTCCGGAGTGGTCACGTATCTGCCGCCGGAGGAGCAGATAAACCGGCCGGGCTCGGTCGGCATGGCGCTGCCGACGGTCGAGTTAAAACTCGTCGACGACGACGGCAACGAGGTTGCGCAAGGCGAGATCGGCCAGCTGGCGTCGCGTCCGCGCGAGGGCGCGATGCTCGGCAAGGTGACCGAGTATTATAAGGACGAGAAATCGACGAAGAAGTCGTTCAAGGACGGCTGGTTCTACAGCGGCGACATGGCGCGCGTGGACGAGGACGGTTTCTATTATCTCGTCGACCGCAAGTTCGACATGATAATCAGCGGCGGCGAGAACATATATCCTGCCGAGATCGAGACCGTGCTCTACAGGCACCCGAAGGTGTTCGAGTGCGCGGTCATCGGCGTGCCCGACGACGAATGGGGCGAATCGGTCAAGGCGGTCGTCGTTTTGAAGGAGGGCGAAACGGCCGCCGAGGAGGAGATCATCGAGTATTGCCGCGAGCATCTGGCCGGATACAAGGTTCCGCGCTCGGTCGATTTCTCGGGTGACCTGCCCAAAACCGACACCGGCAAGATTCTCAAAAAAATAATCAAGGCGCCCTACTGGAAAGACAGGGATGTGAAGATATAGGGGGAAAGGGCGGTATTTCGAAATCGAGAAGCCTCCGCTCCCGCGTGAAGCGTGACGAGGTTATGGTTTTTCGCAAATGATAAACCAGACGCGCAACACATCGAAACACGAACGCCGTTCCATCCGTCTCAAGGAGTTCGACTATTCCCAGCCCGGAGCTTATTTTCTTACGCTCTGTGCGCACAACCGACAATGCTTATTTGGCAAATTTGAAAAAGGGGCGATGCGTGAGAGCCCTGCGGGCGAAATCGTTCGCTCGGAATGGTTGCGTTCGCAAGGCATCCGAAGTGAGATTGAGCTTGACGCATTCGTTCTAATGCCAAATCACCTCCACGGAATAGTCCTGATCCATGATGCCGATATGAGTTCGCTGAGGGCGCACGGCCGTGCGCCCCTACACCGAAAAGCTAAAACTCTGGGTTCATTTGTTTCCGGTTTCAAATCGGCGGCAACTAAAAGAATCAACGCGCTTCTCCTTACGCCGGGGAAAAGCGTATGGCAGCGAAATTACTACGAGCATATCGTCAGGAATGAAAATGAACTGGCTAGTGTGCGTAAGTACATATCGGAAAATCCGCTCGGATGGGAAATCGATAGAGAGAATCCGGGCGCAGACACGATTGCGGATAAAGAGCCTTGGGAAACGTAAGGGCTTACAGATTGTAGGGGCGCACGGCTGTGCGCCCCTTTTTTTGCGTTCATCGGGTAGCGCTACCCGATCTCGCTTTTGAGGCGGAACAGGCTCGCGCCGAGTTCCGACTCATAGATTCTTCAACTCTTCGGCGGCCTTTTTGACGGCGGCCAGCGTCTCCTCGTCGTCCTCCCATTTGCTGAACATCTCGGGAGTTATCGTCAATTCCTTGGCGGCGTCGCCGAGCATCATGTACAGGCCGCCGATCTCGCATTCCTTGTGACGCCCGCACTTGAAGCACGGCGGAATCCGCGACTGGAACCGGACCACATCGCGAAGGTCGACTTCGAACGAGCTGAGCGTCCTGCGGAGCTGCTCGATGGCGAATTCGATTTCCATCGCGCCGGCGATAATGCCGATGAAGGGTTTTCCAGCGATCGGGATTTTGACGTGGCGATAACCGAAGAAACGCTCGATGAAGGTCGTGGCCATCCCGTTGACTGCGCCGAAGTAGACCGAGGCCCCCACAACGACGGCGTCGGCCTCCTTTATCTTCTCATAGTAAGGGGCCAGATCGTCCTCCAATTTGCAGACCTGCGGCCGCGCGCAGAGGTGAACGCAGCCCTTGCATCCCGTGTAGTTCAAATCCGCGAGCTTGACGAATTCGACATCGTGCCCGCTGCCGTCGAGAACCGCCTTGACCATGCGGTCGACGTTCCCCTCTCGGCCTCCCGCGCCTGCGCTGAATCCTATTACTTTCACTTTGCTCTTCCTTTC
>CBDUSG010000632.1:0-2602 GCA_965369575.1 uncultured bacterium
AGGCGTACCTGAACGCGCTGAACCGATGGCTTTCCGTGAGTGGAAAAAGATAGCGGGCCGGAGGGGGCGCCGCATCGTGGTCGCCCCCTTGGCGCCCCGCGCGCAAATCCCGAATTCGCGGACACCCCGCCCATCGCCGCGACAATGATTGGAGACCGCCATGGCTTATGAGACGCTGCTAGTGGAAACTACCGACCGCACAGCGACGATAACGCTCAATCGGCCCCCCATGAACCCGATCAGCAGCGTGCTGATAGACGAACTCAACGCCGTGCTCGACGAGATCGAGGGCAACGGCGAAATCCGCGCCGTTATATTGACGGGCGCGGGCGAAAAGGCTTTTTGCGCCGGCGCGGACATAAGCGAGTTCGGGCAGGCGTTTGCCGAAGGCAGCATGAAGGAACTCGTGATGTCCAGGCACAGGATGTTCACGCGCATCGAAAAGTTTCCCAAGCCTGTTATCGCCGCGATAAACGGCTATGCCCTCGGAGGAGGCTGCGAGCTGGCGATGTCGTGCCACCTCCGCATCATGTCGAGTGAAGCGGTTGCGGGACAGCCGGAGATCAACCTCGGGATCATCCCCGGCTATGGAGGCACGCAACGGCTGCCGCGTTTGGTGGGCCGCACGCGCGCTTACGAGATGCTGTTCCTCGGCGACCGGATTTCCGCCGCGCGCGCGCTCGAGATAGGACTGATCAACAAGGTCTCGGAGCCCGCCTCTCTCATGGACGACGCAAGGGACCTGGCCGGCCGTCTTGCCGCGCAGGCGCCGGTTGCGATCGGACTCATCATAGACAGCGTCAACCGCGGACTGGAGACAACGATCGAGGAAGGTCTCGAAATCGAGGCGGAAAACATTACCGTCGTTTCCAAAACCGAGGACGCCATGGAAGGCACGCTGGCGTTCATGGAAAAGCGCCCGCCGCAATTCAAAGGGAAATAAAGCGGGGCGCCTCGATGCGCCGTCGCCCGTAGTCTGCCGCTATGACGCGCAGCAGGAAATGATCGGCGCTATTCGGGCGCCTGAAGGAAATTTTCGGGGCCGGCTCAGGCATGTGCGCGGTTTGACTATAGTTTTTCTTCCATCAGGCCGCCCAGCGCGGATAGATGCCCTTTCTCCTCGTCGGCGATCTTGAAAAGCACCGCCTTTACTTTCTCATCCGCGCTCTTTTCCGAAAATCGCAGGTAAAGATCAAGCGCCTGAGTTTCCAGCATCATGGCGAGACCAATCACTTGCCCGACAGTTTTCAGAAGCGGCTTGTTCCGATCCATCAACTTCTGCATATCAAAGCCGCCTTCCAGCACGGCAGAGTCCGCATCGTTTTCGAAGGACTCCGGACTTCTGTGTTTGGAACCGACCTCGGCCTGAAGCTGAACGATCATTTGCTTGTGCTTTTCCTCGATGTCGACCAGATCGGCGAAAAGTTTTCGCAGTTCCGGGTCCTCCCTGCTCTCGCTCATGTCGCGGTAGAAATGCTGCAGACCTTTTTCCATGGCGTAGGCGAGCAGGACTATTTCATCGGGGGTCTCATCGCCCCGCAGGAGTTCCAGGTTCAGTTCCTTCGGCCCCACGGCCTTTACGCCTTGCCACGCTTTCATGCCGCCGGCGAGGTCGTACACTTTGTCGAACCCCATCCCGGACAAGAGTTGCGCAGCGACACGGCTGCGCCCGCCGGCGGCTCAATAGACGATGAGCGGCCTGCCCGAATCCAGTTGCCGGGAGGAATCCTTCAACTCCGGCAAAGGGACCAGCTTCGCTCCCGGGATGTGCATTTTTTCGTATTCCGCCGGCTGACGCACATCCAGGAGAGTATATGTTCCCTCTTCGTGCTCGGCAATAAACGATCTGGCCGCATCAGCGGTAATCGACTTAACAGGCTTGAAAAGCTTTTTCAAATTCGCCAACTTTACCTCCCTCAATATTACCCGGCGATGTCCCGCTTTCGCGCACTGCCTACGGAAATCAGAAGTCTCGTCACAGTCAGCGAGCGCCCCTGCTTCGACACGCATCTCAAATATAGCATTGCCGCGTTCCTCGCGATAGCGACAACCCGGCTATTCATCGATCCGCAGTCTGCGCACTTGTCTCGTATGGAGCCGCCTGATGATCTGGAACGTCAGGCCGGGGCTGATCCGCTGCAGCATCCAGAAGATTTTTGCCAGGGCCGTCACGACGATGATTGCCCTGTTGCGTTCGACCCCGCTCAGGATCACTTGGGCGCATTTTTCGACCGGCAGCAGCTTGGGCGCCTCCTCGAGCAGCTTGTCGCGGTCGAGCTTGATTACCCTGCTGTTCTTCATCGGCGTGTCGATAAGGCCGGGGCAGACTACGCTGACCTTCACGCCGAGGTCAGCGGCCTCGGCTCGCAGGGCGTTGGAGAGCCCGACGACGCCGTACTTGCTTGCGACGTATGAGATCAGACCGGTTGCAGGAACAAGCCCGGCAAGAGATGCGGTATTTACGATATGCCCGAAGCCCTGCTTCAACATGACTGGGTAGGCCGCGACGACCCCGTTGACGACGCCGTACAAATCCGTATCGATGATCCTGCGCCAGTCGTCGTATGCGAAATCCCGGGCCTCGCCGAAGACAACGATCCCT
>CBDUSG010000633.1:0-2584 GCA_965369575.1 uncultured bacterium
ATACCTGCCCTCCGACGAGGAATGGCGCTTTCCCAACATCTACGAGGACACGGCGCTCAGACCCGAACGGGGGGAATTTGTCCACGACGGCAAGGGGACGTCTCTGCCCGAGCATCCCACCTGGTTTTTCTACCTCCAGAGGCTCTGCAATCACTGTACGTATCCCGCCTGCGTGGCGGCGTGCCCGAGAGGGGCCATCTACAAGAGGCCGGAGGACGGGATCGTCCTGATCGACCAGAAGAGGTGCCGCGGATATCGCAAATGTGTCGAAGGCTGCCCTTACAAAAAACCCATGTTTCGCGGTAACTCGAGGATTTCCGAGAAATGCATCGGCTGTTATCCGCGGGTCGAAGGGAAAGACCCGATCACCGGGGGGCATCCCATGGAAACCCGCTGCATGAGCGCCTGCGTCGGGAAGATCAGGCTTCAGGGGTTGGTTAATATCAATGAAGACGGTTCCTGGGCCGAGGACAGGTACAACCCCTTGTATTACCTGATCAGGGTCGAAAAAATCGCTCTCCCGCTTTATCCCCAGTTCGGCACCGAGCCCAATGGATATTACATCCCGCCAAGGTGGGTGCCCAAGGACTATCTGCGCCAGATGTTCGGACCGGGAGTCGATAAGGCGATTGAAAAGTATCTCGCCCCCTCGAGGGAACTGCTCGCCGTCCTGCAGCTCTTCCGCATCACCCAGAAGATCATCTACAGGTATGAGATCAAGAAGGGTGAGAAAGTGTTCGAGACGAACATCAACGGAAAGCCCTGGGCCATGTACAACGACACCGTCATCGCATACGGAAAAGATAACAAAGAAGTGATTAGGACAACGGTGGAAGAACCCATCCACGTCAGAAGCGAAATACACCAGAACTCCATTTGAAAACAGGAGACGGATCTGATGGCAGGAAACGGCAACGAACAGGCCCTCGCCCGGAGCGGGATATATCGGCTCCTTGCGGCCGCCTATTTTTACCCCGATGGCGATCTCAGCTCGCTCCTTCATGACGGCTCCCTCCGGGAATCGCTGAAAGAGTATGGAGAGGTTCTGGCGCAGGGGGCCGACAGCGCCTTCCTGAGAAAAGTCGAAGAACAGGGAAAATCCCTGACAGGGATTTCTGCGGAAGAGTTGGAGCGTGATTTCGGGGAGACCTTCGGCCACACCATCTCCAAGGACTGCCCCCCCTACGAAACCGACTTCGAGGCCAGACATGTCTTTCAACAGACCAATACGTTGGCGGATATCGCCGGGTTTTACCGGGCCTTTGGCCTGGAGGTCTCCGAAGAACAGGGCGAGCGCCTCGACCACATAGGAACCGAATTGGAGTTCATGGGATTCCTCGCCTTCAAGGAACACTATGCAAGGGAAAACCACGGCGAAGACAAAGCCCTGATCTGTCGCGACGCCCAGCGCAAGTTCTTGAAAGAGCGCATCGGCAGGTGGGCGCCCCTTTTCCTCAAGCTGTTGATGAAAAAAGCGTCCAAAGGCTTTTACCGCGGAGTCGCGGCCATAACAGACGAATTCCTGGCGATGGAGATCCGGCTCTTTCAGGTCAGCCCGGAAACCATACAGAGTTTCCAGCCGTCGGATGATGACTATCTTGACGATAATACCTGCGGTTCTTGTGGCGAAAAAGCTGAGAGTCTACTAAACCAGTGATGAGGGGGTCCAGGATGAGCGCAAGAAGGCTTTTGAGCACGGGCGGCGTCTATGGAATCAGAACCGCCGCAGTTTCACTTCTGTTCTTCGCCTCGCTAAACTTCGGTGGCCGGAGCGCAGCCGCCGGCGAGATCGATGCGAATGTTCTGGAGCGAGGCAAGACCGTATTTAAGCAGGAGTGCGTCGTGTGCCACGGTGAAAAGGGAGAAGGCGACGGCACGGCCGCGTATCTCCTCTTCCCAAAACCGAGGAATTTCACTCTCGGCGCGTTCAAAGTCCGCTCCACGCCCTCGGGCGAGCCGCCGACAGACGAAGACATCTTCAATACCATATCCAATGGATTGCCCGGCTCGGCCATGCCCGGCTTCGAGTCGATCCCGGAGGATGATCGGCGGGCTCTGGTTCAACTTCTAAAAGAATTGGCCGAGATAGATCTGGAACCCGAAAGGGTCATAACCGTTCCGGCCGAGCCGGCGTCGACGGCCGATTCACCGGCCCTTGGCAAGGAGCTGTACACGAAACTCAAATGCGGGGAATGCCACGGAGAAAAGGGCGACGGATACGGCCCTTCGAGAGCAACCCTCAGGGACGACGCGGGCTATCCCGCGCCCGCGAACGATTTCACGCGGGGAATCTACAAAGGCGGCGGAACCAACTCGGATATATATCTGAGGTTCACCACCGGCATGGACGGCGGCCCCATGCCCTCGTATGAGGATTCGGCGAATGAGGCAGAGCGCTGGGCGCTGGTGCATTACGTCAAATCCCTCGCCGGCGCCAAGACGGTTCGACAGCCGAGCACCGGCACGCTAACGGCGTATGGAGTGAGCGGCAATATCGGCCTCGACCCCAACAGCGCCGTATGGGCAAAGGCGACGGCGCTGGAGATACCTCTCATGGCGCTCTGGCAAAGAGGCAAGATTGTGG
>CBDUSG010000634.1:0-2571 GCA_965369575.1 uncultured bacterium
GCTGAGGCGGATGAGTTCGTCGGCATCCCGCAGCGTTGTCGCGAGCGGTTTTTCCAGCAGCACGTGTTTGCCCTATTTCAGAAAATACTCCGTCACATCGAAGTGTTTGCTTGTCGGCACGGCGACGCTCACGGCGTCGATCAGCGGAGCGAGCGCCCTGTAGTCGCCGAAGGCCTTCACGCCGGTCTCGGAGGCCACCTCGCGGGCTCGTTGCTCGTCCGTGTCGACTATGCCCACCAGTTCGACCGACGGCAGCGCCGCCAGGTTGCGCGCGTGGTGATAGCCCAGATGGCCCACTCCCACTACGCCTGTCCTTAATCTGTTCATGGCAAAATTCCAGCTTTCAGGAAAGCATCTTCTTGAAATGAAATCGGGAGAGGCAAAGTCCCGTTACTTGCATATACCCCGGCTGGAGGTCTCGATGAAATCTACGAGGTGTTCAATCTCCGGACGACTGTCAAACTCGGCGCGAACTCTCTCCAGCGCCTGCGACGTGTTCAGGCCGGAGCGGCAAATGATCTTGAGCGCCTTCTTGATGCCGGCCCGTGTCTCGCCGGATATTCCATTTCTTTTCAGTCCGACGGAATTGATTCCGTGCCATTTCGTCGGATGCCCGTCGACCATGGAATATGGCATGATATCCTTGGTAACTTTCGAGCAGCCGCCGACGATGGCCATGGTCCCCAGCCTAACGAACTGATGCACGGCGGCCAGCCCGCCCAGTATCGCCTTGTCCGCCACCGTCACGTGCCCCGCGAGCGTGGCATTGTTCGCCATGACGACTCCATCGCCGATTTCGCACTCATGCGCGACGTGAGAATAGGCCATGAACAGGTTGCCGCTGCCTATGAGGGTCACGGTTTCCCCGGATGTGGACGCGTTGATGGTCGCGTATTCCCTTATCGTGTTGTTGTCGCCGATTACAAGCCGCGATTTGCCGCCTTCGTATTTCAGGTCCTGCGGCTCAGAGCCGATTATCGCGCCGTGGAAAAACCGGTTGTTGTTCCCGATGCTCGTATGCGCGTCGATGATTACATGAGCGCCTATGCGGCAGCCTTCGCCGATTGTGACGTTCGGCCCGATGATCGAGTACGGCCCGACGATTGCGTCGGGAGCGATCTCCGCCCCGGAGTCGACCATTGCGGTCGGATGCATCCTCGGCGCGCTTTCGACGTTTCCGCCGCTGGCGTTCTCTTTCATAATATCCATCGTTTTCTGCAGGCCGGTGATCGCCGGCCCGGTGAGGGCTCGGGGCAGGCGCTAGTGTCGATAGGTCGTTCCGAACACTATGTCGGCCTCGGCCGCCGGTTTTCCGGCAACCGTCACCTTTCCGCGAAGTTTTCCGTAGCGACTGTGCTGGTTGACGATCTCCACTTCGATATCCATGCGGTCGCCGGGGTATATCGGTTTTCTGAATTTCGCCTTTTCTATGCTGAAAATATATGGGAACTTGCCCTTGTGCGCCTTTTGGCTCAAAAACAGGACCGCGCCCACCTGGGCTATCGCTTCTATTATCAGCACTCCGGGCATGATGGGGCTTCCCGGCAGGTGTCCCTGGAAGTACGGCTCCGATATTGTGACATTCTTGATTCCACTGGCGTGTTTTTCGTCCAATTTCGTGATCCTGTCGACGAAAAGGAACGGATAGCGATGCGGGAGAATCTCGTTGATGGCGGCCGCGTCGAAGACAACCGGCCCATCCGCCGATTCGTCGACAGATACATCGGGTGACTCCGCGTCGGCCCCGGGATTTTCGGGCTCGCCCTCGTGGTTGGTCTCCGAACGGATACGCTTGATGAATTCGACGTGCGAGGCGTGCCCCGCCTTTATCGCGACGACGTGCGCCACGAGCTTTTCCCCCAGCAGCATGAGATCGCCGAGGAGGTCAAGCACCTTGTGACGCGCGAATTCGTCGCCGAAACGAAGCTGTTCGTTCAGGACGTCGTCCTCGCCTATTACTATGGCGTTTTCGAGGCTGCCCCCCTTGATGAGTCCCGCCGCCTTCATCTGCTCGACGTCGTGCAGGAAGCAGTATGTGCGGGCCGGGGCTATCTCACGGGCGAAGACGCCCGGGTCGATCGTGAACGAACAGAACTGCGAGTCGAGCGCCGAGTGGTTGTAATCAATCGTATATGAAAGCTTGAGGCTGTCCGACGGAATTGCCAGCAGCGAGACTCCGTCGCAGTCGTACGCGATCGGGCGGCTGATTTTTATTTCCCTGATCGGGCTGTCCTGCTCTTCCAGCCCCGCGCCTGCGAGCGCCTCGACGAAGGGCGCGGCGCTTCCGTCGCCGACGGGCGCCTCGCTTGCGTCGACCTCGGCGAACACGTTGTCGATCCCCAGGCCGGCGATGGCGGCAAGAACGTGTTCTATCGTGAGCACTCTGACGCCGTCGATCCCTATCGTTGTGCCCCGGGAAACGTCGACCACGTGGGCGACGTCGGCCTTGATGTGAGGCCGCCCGGGCAGGTCGGTCCGGACGAATACGACACCCGTATCCGGCGGCGCGGGCCTGAAGGTGATGGTGGTCTTGCACCCCGTGTGGAGGCCTACACCCGAAAAGGACACGGC
>CBDUSG010000635.1:0-2567 GCA_965369575.1 uncultured bacterium
CGAGTGGCCGAGGTTACGAGCGTTGTCGAGATAAAGTGCTCGGACCCCCGACCCGACGACGATGTCCCCGTCTTGCTCGAGAATCGGCCCGCAGCGGAGCCTTTTGCGCTCATTACCGAGCTATACGGCCGGCCGCAATACACTGAATTCGATCCGACGCCATTCCTCGCCCCCTTCTTCGTCCTTTTCTTCGCCATCTGCCTTGGCGACGCCGGATACGGCCTGATTCTGGCCATCGGCTCATTTTTCGCCCTCAGGAAATTCAACATCGAGGGGGGAACAAAAAGGCTCGTCCAAATCCTCTTTATAGGAGGGCTGGCGAACATCGTCGTCGGCCTCCTGACCGGGGGAATATTCGGGATAGCAGCGCACGAGCTGCCGAGTGTGTTCAAGGCCCTCATGTTGTTCAGCCCTACGGAGCAAGTGCTGCTGTTCCTTTACATAGCCTTCGGCATCGGCGTGATACAGGTGCTGTTCGGCATCGGCGTAAAGATGGCGCATAACATTCGGCAGGGGAACATGGCCGCCGCGCTAATGGACCAGGGGCTGTGGCTGCTTTTCCTGATCGCTCTGGTTCCGATTGTCTACAAGGGAATCTTCGGCGGCCAGGTCGGAGAAGGCGTCATCTCGGTAGCAGCCGGCACCGCCAAGATACTCGCCTTGGTTCTCGTTTTCACTGGGGGAAGGCACATCAAGATCATACTCCTCAGACCACTCATGGGGTTGCTCAAGCTCTACGACGCGATGGGCTATTTCGGCGACGTGCTTTCATACGCCCGGCTGATGGCGCTCGGCCTGGCGACGGCGTATCTGGGGATGGCCTTCAACGATATGGCCAGGATGAGCCTGGAAATTCCATACGGCATCGGATACGTCGTCGCGGCGCTGCTCCTGGTTTTCAGCCACATCTTCAATTTAGTCATAAACTGTCTGGGGGCGTTCATTCATTCCCTCAGGCTTCAGTATCTTGAGTTCTTCTCCAAGTTTTTCGTCGGCGGAGGCGCGCCCTTCAATGCCTTCGCCGAGAAAAGAGAGCATACGGTTGTGCAATCGGGTGAAGGAGCGGTTGGCGTCTAATCGGCAGAAGGAGGCATACGGATATGGAAGGAAGTATGGCAGGACTAGCTATTGCTTTGATCGGCGCCGCGCTTGCCTTTACGCTCGCGGGGTTCGGCTCGGTCATCGGCACCGGCATAACGGGTCAGGCGGGCTCGGGAGTGGTCAGCGAGGACCCTTCGAAGTTCGTGAACATGCTCATACTCCAGGCGCTGCCCGGCACGCAGGGGTTCTACGGCTTCGTCGCGCTCTTTTTCGTCATCAATATAGTGCTGGCCGGAGGAATCCTGCCAACCACCGAACAGGGATGGCAGATTGTGTTCGCCTGCTGCCCGGTCGGCTTCGTCGGCCTGCTCTCGGCGATTTTCCAGGGAAAAGTATGTTCGGCGGGCTGCAGCCAGATCGCAAAACAGCCCGACACACTCGCCCCGGCCCTGGTGTTTGCGACCGTCGTCGAAACCTATGCGGTCCTCGGATTCGTCGGAACGCTGATTCTGCTCAACAGAGTGAGCGACGGGCTGGCGGCCGTAACCTGAGCGTAGCCGCAGTCCTCATTTCGATGCCGTAAGCAAATGCACCACAACGTGCGCCGACTTCTCAAGGCGAAACGAGGCGACAATAGATCATGGCTATCGATGACATTCTCAAGCAGATAGGCGAAGACGCAAAGGCCGAAGCGGACTCCATGCTGTCAAGGGAAAAAGCCGGGGCCGAGAGCATAGTAGAAAAAGCGAAAAAGAACGCCGAGAGGCTCCGCGAGGATTTGACCAAAAAGGCTCACGAGCGTGCGGACGAGCACGGCCGCCGTATCGAGACGCTGGCCGGGCTCGAGCTTCGGAAGGAAACCCTCAGAGAAAAGAAAAACCTCCTCGACGAGGCGTTCGCAAAGGCCGAGGAGAGGATCGCGAGCCTCCCGCCCGATGAATATCTCGCTTTCCTGAAACCCATAATCATAGGCGCGGTCGAATCGGGAAACGAGGAGCTGATCCTCTCCGAGAGGCACCGCGACATTTTCACGCCCGACTTCCTCGATAAACTCAACGGCGAACTCGGCTCGGAGAAGGGCCGCCTGCGCATGGGCGAGGACAGCGGCGAATTCTCCGGCGGGTTCATCCTGCGCGACGGCAGGAAGGAAACCAACATGACGCTCAGGAGCCTGATCGGTTCGCAACGCGACGGCCTCGAGCCCGAAGTCGCAAATATTCTGTTCGGCGAAGGCGAATGAAATGGACGATTTCCGGTACACATATGCGGTCGCGCGCGTGAATGCGCTCAGCATCGGGCTGCTCGACAGGGATTTCGCCTCGCGCATCCTCGCCGCCGAGCCCGAGGAAATAGTCGGCATGCTCGGCGAGACAGGCATGGCCGGAAGCTTTGCCGACGTCGAAAGCCCGATCGAGATCGAAAAGGGACTGGGAAGGGAACTGACGGAGACGTATGATTTCCTCGAGAAGGTCTGCCCCGACAAAGAGGCCGCGCGCCTGTTTCGCCACCGCCATGACTTCCACAAC
>CBDUSG010000636.1:0-2566 GCA_965369575.1 uncultured bacterium
ACCTTGTTCAGAAGCGCATTGACCTGATACGGCTTCTGGATGTACCCCAAGGCACCGCTGTCCAGTATCTCCTGCGCCTTTTCGTCCTGGCTGTAGCCGGTCGAAAGAAGCGCCCTGACTTCAGGGTCCATTTCCTTTAACTTCAGGAAAGTCTCGCGCCCTCCCATTTTCGGCATGATCATGTCGAGGATCACAAGCTCTATCTCGTCTTTGTGTTCGGAATAGATATCGATCGCATCGGCGCCGTTCTCGGCCAGCAGCACGCGGTAGCCGAAGGATTCGAGCATCTCTTTTGTCAGCGAGCGTATTGGGTGCTCATCGTCGACGACGAGAATGCATTCGTTTCCGCCGCGCAGGCTTTCGACCTCGGCCGATTCCTCCGCCTCGGGCCTTCCGCTCACTGGCAGGTAGATGGTGAAAGTCGTCCCCCGGCCCGGCCTGGTGTCGACGTGCACAGAGCCGCCGTGGTTCTTCACCACGCCATAAACCATTGACAGCCCTAGCCCCGTGCCCTTGCCCTCTTCCTTCGTGGTAAAGAACGGCTCGAATATCCGCTGGACGGTCGCCTTGTCCATGCCTTTCCCGGTATCCGTCACCGACAGTATCGCGTGCGGCCCGGAAACGGTTTCCATTCGAGCACCGGCAAATTCGTCCGACAGAGTCTTGACCTTTGTCTCGAGGGTCAGTTTTCCGCCGGCGGGCATGGCGTCGGCGGCGTTGATGCAAAGATTCATTAATGCCTGCTGTATCTGGCCGGCATCGGCCTCGACCGTCGGAAGCTCTTCCATCAGCCGCGTCTCGATCTCGATCGATCTGTCGAACGTCTCCCCGATGATCCTGAGCGTTTCATCGACGACCCTGTTCAGGCTGATCGGCTTGGTCTCGTATTTGCCGCCGCGGGCGAATGCGAGCAGTTGCGCCGTGAGTTCGGAGGCTCGCGTTGCGCCCCTTTCGATCGTGTCGATGTAGTTGAAGAAAGGATGGTCTTTCGTGATTTTGGTTTTCATGAAGGACGCATAACCGAGAATGCCGCCAAGTATGTTGTTGAAGTCGTGCGCGACGCCGCCCGCGAGCGTGCCGATGCTTTCCATCTTCTGAGCCTGGAGCAACTGCTGCTCGAGCCGTCTGTGCTCGGTCACATCCCGGGCGACGGCGATCATGCCGACCGCATCGCCGCCTTCATACAGGAGAGCCCCCCTGACTTCGGCAAGCTTGCGGGTACCGTCCTTGGCGATAAACTCATACTCCGACGGAACTATTTTTTCGCCTGCGAGGATCTTTGATGTGTTGGCAAGGCCTTTCTCGATGTGTTCCGGTGCGATCAGGTTCAGTTCGTCCATCCTCCGGCCTATTATTTCGTCGGGCCGGTAGCCCAGAAACGCCTCGACGGAAGGCGAAACGCTTAGGACACGGAAGTCGAGGTCTATCGAGTAGACGACGTCGCCTACGGTTTCAAAAAGCAGGCGATACTGTTCCTCCCTCTCCCTCAGCTCTTCCCGTATCTTCTTGCGCTCGGTGATGTCGTGAACGTGACTCAATACGGCCGGTTTCCCCTGGTACTCCATTCGTCGTCCGAGCACCTCCACCCACCGGACACCGCCGCTTTTGGTGATTATGCGGAATTCGCCGACACCGCCGGCCGGCGCCTCTCCTGTCAAACGCTGCGCGGCCCGCTCTCGGGCGCGATCTCGGTCATCCGGGTGCATGAGTTCCAGAAAACTCATGTGCCGCAGTTCTTCCATCGAATAGCCCAGCATTTGGATCAGCCGTTTGTTTGCGAATTCGAACCCGTCCTTGCTGCGAACATAAATCCCTGTGAGCGAGTTGTCGACGAGCGTCCGGTAGCGTTCCTCGGAATTCTCCAGCGCCTGCTCCGCCCGCCTGCGGTCGGTCACGTCTCGGGCAACGCCGATCGCGGCGACAATTTTTCCGTCCCGTATGAGGGGTGCGCTGCTTACCTCGCCTGTCTTTGTGGTTCCGTCCTTGGCGATAAACCCATACTCCGTGGGCGGGTTCTGCTCTCCCTTCAGGATTCGCAGCGTGTTGGATAGGGCAGCCTCATAATACTCCGGCGCAAGCAGGTCCAGCTCATTGATCCTGCGGCCGATAATCTCATCGGGCCGATAGCCCAGGAATTTTTCAACCGAGGGCGAGATGTTCGTAATCCGGAACTCGGGATCGACGGAATAGATGACATCCGCCACATTTTCAAAATGCAGCCGATAGCGTTCTTCGCTTTCCCGCAGGGCTCCCTCGGCCCGCTTACGCTCGGCTTCGGATTTCTCCAGTTCCGCCAGGCGCGAGCGCAGCGCTTCCAATTCGGAAAGAAGCTCTGCCTCTTTTTTATGACTATTTTTCATAACGGTCTCGCGTCAGATCGATTAGCCTTGCGTCGCCTTGCGCCGCCTTGCGTCAGATCGATTAGCCTTGCGTCGCTTTGCGCCGCTTTGCGTCAGATCGATTAGCCTTGCGTCGCCTTGCGCCGCCTTGCGTCAGATCGATTAGCCTTGCGTCGCTTTGCGCCGCCTTGCGTCAGATCGATTAGCCCTGCGTCGCTTTGCGCCGC
>CBDUSG010000637.1:0-2562 GCA_965369575.1 uncultured bacterium
CGGCCTTTGTTATCTTCACGAACGACTCGCGCGGCGCGCCGGTCGGGCAGTGCACGTCGGGCAGGAAACCTTTGCCGATCCCCTGCCCCGTTATGCCCTTGCGCACCAGCGAGTCGGTCATGTGCGTCGGCTTGAGCCATCCGCGCGTGGCGCTCTGATGGCTCCCGTACCGGAACATCGCCTGATAGTTCGTCTCGGGGTTTTTGGCCAGGCCGTCCTCGCGCGTCTCATGCCCCTTGACCGAGCCCGGCGATGCGGCGTACATGTTGAACCACATGCGCGTCACCCCGAGCGGAGTGCCCGGATAGTATCGCGCGCGACACATCAGCCGCGACACCTTGTAGTCCGGGTCGTCGGGCTTCCATCCGCGATAGGGCCGATCCGAAGGGTCGGCGTCGACCCAGACGTAATCGCCGTCCTCGATACCGAGCGCCTTGGCGTCCTGCGGGTGGATATCGACGTAGCCCTCGCTGACGAACGGCATGCGCTTGTCGCGGCGGAAGATGTCGCCGAACGGACCGAACAGCACTGCGATCATATCGGTGTCGATCGGGGTCGTATGCGCGCCGTGACGGTACTTCGGCGTGTGGAATATGAATCGATAATCCTGCGCCATCAGCGGATGCCGGGTCTTCGACAGCTCGGCCCACGATTTGACGACGTTGCGCACCTGGCGCGTCTCGGTGCTCAGGTCGTTCACGTCGAGACCGACGTCCTCCGGCCCGAGCGGCTTGATGAACGGATGCGGCCGGGCCAATATCGCGTTCGGCTCGTAGAACGTCGAATCTATCGGCTCGCGATGCACGGGCAGATTCTCGCCGTGCTCGATAAACTCCGGCTCGTCACGATAGAACTCGAGCCGGCCGGTCTTCGTGTACCACGGTACGCTCTCCTCGGTCTGCTCGTAGCCGACCGCCCGCGGAGTCGTCCGGCTCATCAGGAGCGCCGGTATGCCGCGCTTGGCCTTGTCGTGCAGATCTTCGAACGAATAGCCGGCGGTCGTGCTGCTTTTGTCGAGAATACGCTGCAGGTAGGCGCCGACATTTTTCTGGTCGACGAATTTCCAATAGTCTGTGAAGCGCGGATCGTCGATCAGCTCGCCGAGGCGCTTGCCGACCATCGCGATAATCTCGATATCGCCGCGGCTGTCATGAACACGCGGGATCGGAGTTTCAGGGAAAAGCGTCAGGAAGGGGTTGGTCACCGAACAGGTCATGTCCGGATGCTTGGGCTCCCCCCACGAATCGGCCGCAAACACAACGTCGGCGTACTCGCACGAGGTCGACCACCACCACTCGTTGACGGCGATCATCTCAAACTTCGGCAGCACGTTGTGTACTACGTTGTAGTGCCATTTCACGTTGCCGAGAATCGAATTCGCATTGGCAAACCACAGTGACTTGGTCGGCGTGGGCATGTGGGTTTTGCCGGTGTACAGCTTGCCGCCGACCCTCAGCGGTTGATCCTCGTGGTTATAGTAGTGCGCAGACTCGGCCACCCAGTATTTGCGGGGGCGCGCCGACTTTGCCGGATCGAGTTCGATGTCGAACGGGTTCTCGCCGACGTACTGCGCCAGGCCGTTGAAGAGCGCGACGCGGTAGTTGCCCGCGTACGAGCCGATGTTGCCCGCTATTCGGCCGATATTGCCCGTCAGGGCCCCGAGCAAAAAAGTGGTCCGATCCTTGAGGTCGTTGTTGTGGAACTGGTTCGGGCCCATGCCGATCGTCATCAGCGTTGTTCCCGCATGTTTTGCGATATCGCGGGCAAGCTTTACTATCGCATCGCGCGGCGCCCACGTGATCTCCTCGCCGTCCTCGGGCGAAAAGTTGTCGGCCAGGTATTTCTTGATAATGCTGAAAATGGTAGTCACCTTCGCCGTGCCGCCGCCTGCGAGCTTGATCTCGAACTCGCCCTCGAGCGCGGGATCGAGGCCCGAGCCGTCGAAATGCTCCCCGACCTGGTCGCGGCTGATCGCGGCGGGCGCCTTCTTCGAGGCATCCCAAACGACATGATCGCCCCACTCCTCGCGCATGGCTGCGGGTATCAGCTGGTCGACCTGCTTATGCGGGGGGCCGCCCTTGTCGCCTGGATTCATGACGCGGGTCGTATTCTTCAATTCGGCATTCTTATAATCGGGAAATACTTCCGAAGCCTTCAATAGTTTCAGGCTGTCGTTGCGGACCAGCATCGGCAAATCGGTAAAACGCTTGACAAACTTCTCGTCATACAGTTTTTCCTTGACGATGACGTTCGAGAGCGCCAGGGCCAGCGCCGGTGTCGTGCCGGGCCGCACGACTATGGCCTCATCCGCCTTGCTGAACGTCGCGCTGTACTCGCACGCGATGACGACGACGCGCGTGCCGTTGGCCCTCGCCTCGGTGAGCCAGTGCGCGTCGGGCATTTTCGTCGTGATCCAGTTCATCCCCCACACGATGAGCAGCTCCGCGTTCTCGCACGAGCTGAGGTCGAAGTCCACCGTCTGCTGGCCGGTGACCATCGGGTGACCGGGCGGCAGGTCCGTGTGCCACGAGTAGTTGTCCCAGCCGCGCCCACCGAGCACCT
>CBDUSG010000638.1:0-2553 GCA_965369575.1 uncultured bacterium
ATGCTTTACGCTCTCGGCGTTGGCGTATCGGCGAACGAGCTGAACTTCCGGACGAGGTCGGCCTTGCGCCGTTCTTTGTCCGCTCCGATCTCGAGCGTATCGACAAGGCTTTTGAACTCGCGACCGTCCTTCATGTGGACAACGATTTCGGCTCTCGTGAGGCCGTAATCCTCGTTGGCCTCCACATGGACTTTTCCGGTCAGGCTGACAAGCAGGTCGCTCCGGACCATTTCGTCGGTGAAGAAGTCCTCGCCTGTCCGCCCGTCGGCCAGCGCGAGCGCGGCGCAATAGGCGACGCTGAACTTTCCCTCGAGCCCCGTTTGCGGCTCCTGTTTTCCGGCTATCTCCAGCGCGACGGGACCGGCCTGGACGCTAACCCGCTCGATATCGTCGACATCAACCTGGTCGCGCAGCGCGAGCGCGGCGTCGATCGTGGGATGCGTCTCGAAGCACGCGGCGTGGCGCTTGAAAATGACGTCGCTCACCGCGTAGGTCTTTCCGAAGTTTTCTGTGATGATGTCCGTATACGAGTCCGGCGAGAGCACGCTGCAAAAGCCGGTCTCGCCCGCGAGGATGTCATCTGAACACGTGAACCCCTTCTCGGCGAGCAGCGCCGCGAGCAGGCCGTCCATGGCGGCTTTGCCCGCGTGAAAAGGCTTGGCCATCGTCCCGAAAACCTGTTTCAGGCCGCCTGCCTGCGTGCCAGCCAGTCCGAGACCGTAGTTCATCTCGGTCGTATCGAGGCCGAGCAGCTTTGCGCATGCGACGGCGGCGCCGAATCGGCCGAGGGTTGAGGTCGCGTGATAGCCCTGCTGGTAATGGGACGGAAGCACGGACGAACCGATCCTGCATTCCGCTTCGAACCCCGAGATGAAGGCGGTCAGGAAATCGCGCCCATTGGAATTCCTCGCCTCGGCGAGGGCGAGCAGTGCGGGCATGACGGGCACCGTCGGATGTCCCATCATCTGAAAATGCACGTCGTCGAAATCGAGCGCGTGAGAGGCCGACCCGTTTATCAAGGCGGCGTTCAGCAGAGAATCCTTTCGGGAGTGACCGATGATGCTGGCCTGCTCTTTGCCGCCGACGAAGTCGGATATCTCCATGAGGATCTTCGTCAAGGGTTCGTTTGCGCCTCCCAATGTGACGCCGAGCCAGTCGAGCAGGCAGAGTTTTGCCTCCTCCACGACGTCTGCGGGAAAGCTTTCAAATTCTATTTCTCTGATCGCCGCACATAAGTCTTTCGCTACACTCATTGCCTCACTCCGGTGTTATTTCGCCGGCCCATTTCATTTACCTTTGAAATCGGCCTTGCGACGGCCGAAGAATGCGCTTACGCCCTCCTTGACGTCCTCGCTGAGGAAGCACGTGGCGCTCAGCTTGTCGAGTTCGGCGAGCAGATCGGCGTCGCTCGCGCGGTCGAGCATGCCGTTATCGAGCGTCGCCTGCAGCACGCGCTTGCTGCCACGCACAGAGAGCGGCGCGTTTTCCGATATCTCCCTTGCGATATCGTACGTAAACTCTTCCAGCTCCGCCTTCGCAACGACATAGTTGGCGAAGGCGACCTCTTTGGCGCGCTGTGCGTCGAGCGAGCGGCCGATAAAGAAAATCTCGCGGGCAATGGAGACGCCCACCAGATTGACAAAGCGCTGGTAGTTCTCGTAATTCAGCATGACGCCAAGCTTGGCCGACGGGATACCGACCTTGGCGGTGTCGGAAAGGATGCGCAGGTCGCACGCGACGCTGAGCTGGCATCCGGCCCCCAGCGCATAGCCCTGGATCATCGCAATGACGGGATTCCTGTGCCGCTCGATACCCTGAAGCGCGCCTTCGATGAGACCGCCGTACTCGCGGGATTTTTCCGGGCTCGTCCAGACCTCGAATTCCGAAATGTCGGCCCCGGAGGCAAATGCCTTTTCTCCGGCACCGCGGATGACGACGCACCTCACCTCGTCGTCCTCATCCAGTTCCTGCATCGTATCGGCAAGCCATTTCCACATTCCCGACTGCATGGCGTTGCGCTGCTCGGGTCTGTTGATGGTGATGGTCGCTATGTAGCCGTCTCTTTCGAGCAGCATATGGTTTTCGTTCATTCGTGCCTCCGGGCCGGGCGGCTAACCGCTTCTCGGCTCGCTGAAAACAACAATCTACGGTTGACACGACACTAATAAGATGTCAGCGCTTGATGCTCTCCGAACACTTCCCTCAGCACGCCGCAGATTTCTCCGTTGGTCGCCATCGCCTTCACGGCGTCGATCGTCGGCTCCATCAGGTTTTGACCGCTCTCGGCCGCCTTGCGCACACGGTCCAGAGCCTTTTCCACCTCGGCGCCGCTGCGCTCGGCGCGCAGCTGCTTTAGAGCCATGATCCTGCGCTCTTCGACCCCCGGATCGACTTCCATCGGCTGCATCGGGGCCGATTCCTCGACGAATTCGTTCACGCCGACAACCCTTCGCGTTCCGCTTTCGATCTCGCGCTGCGTCTTATACGAGCTGTTTTCGACTTCGCTCGGCATGAAGCCGTTCCGGATAGCGGCCACTGCGCCGCCCATCGAGT
>CBDUSG010000639.1:0-2549 GCA_965369575.1 uncultured bacterium
CGCTGCAAGGTCTCAGGCTTCGATCTCCGGTTCCCAGTCGGTCTGCCGGATTCTGTGAACCTTCAGCACGGCCACTTCGCCCGTGTCGAGGTCTAAAATAATCTTTCGCCCCATTGTTCCCCCCACGTCTTCGGACACGATTTTTATCTTCTTTCGCGCCAGCGCCTCGCGTGCGACCCGGACGTTTCCCTTGCTGTAGGTCCTGCCGTTGGACTCTTCCAGTTGCACCCCGCCCAGTATCTGGGCTTTTATGTCCTTGCGCCTGCACCCGGCCTGATCCATCATTCGAACAAGCGCCGTGATGGCGGCGTTGCCGTATTTAGGCGTGGCGTTTGCGGCGTCGCCGGTGGACGGATAGAGAAAATGGCTCATCCCGCCATACTTGAGCCTCTGGTCCCAAAGGCAGACGGCGACACAACTGCCGAGCACGGTTCGTACGACCGCGGCTTCTTTGCTGAAATAGACGTGCCCCGGCTCCAGGTAGTAGTTGGCTGCTATGATCCGATCCGAGCCTTTGTCCTCTTTGCGCCTCACGCCGAACCTCCTTTATTGGGCTGGCGAAATACCGTCACCGCTCTCAGTTCGACGCCTTGGCGAGCACGTCTTGGATTTTGGCCACTATTGTCTCGGGCTTGAACGGCTTGATTATGTAGCTGTTGGCGCCGGCCTTGAGCGCGTCGATAATGCGGGCCTTCTCGGCCTCGGTTGTGACCATGATGATCGGCATCTTCTTGCCGCCGGCCCTTATGGCCTTTACCGCTTCGTAGCCCGACATGGTGGGCATGTTCCAGTCCATCAGGACAAGGCCGTAGTCTTCCGACATGACCGCCGCAACGGCTTCTTGACCGTCGCCGGCCTGTCCGATGTCCGTCATTCCCTCTTTCTCAAGGGCTCCTATCACGACTTCCCGCATGACCACGGAATCATCGACCACGAGCACTTTCATGGCTTACTCCTTCCTTCCTTGTTCAGTTCAAGCGTAACCCGAAGGCTGAACGGCCCCAGATCGCTCGAAAACGGCACATCGAGCCACTCGGTCTGTGTTGGATAATTCACGGTATAATTAAGCCCCTTCAGCACGCTCGGCAGGCTCAGATCGATCGATGTTCCCCCGTTCTGATCGCAGAACTTGGCCTTTGCGCCTCCAGCCACGATGTTCACCAACTCCCCCAGCGCGTCCGACATGGTCTCGTCCGCCTCCTCCATCTCCATCCCGATCAGCCGGCCGACCATGGCCAGGGCCGTCTGTTCCGGAAACAGCAGGGCGACGGCGCCGCGAGCCTGCCCGCTCAGGCCGATCAGCGCGGTGATCTCCTGTGGGGCGGCGCCTTTTTTCGCGAGCTCGACCCTTCCTCGCTTCGCCTGGCAACCCAGCATCGTCGAGAACAGGTCGTGTACGCTCTCAATGAAGGGGTTGATGTACTCGACTTTCATAGCCCGTCTCTCGCGATTCTGCGGTTTGTCTTCGATCCCGTCGCGTTTCCACCCGGCCGGCGCCCTGCTTTGCCTATTCCGGCAAAAGCGCAACCCGCCTTCCCATCAGGCCGGCGCGCAGCGGCCCGTTTACCTCCTCCCTGACAAGGAGGCTCCATTTCTTTATGTGAAGCGTCGTCTCCGGATACACCTTGCGCTTAATGCATATGCGGGGTTTGGCGCGGGCGTGCGAATCCTCCTCGATATCCTTTTTCTCGGTACGGAGTTCCTCGGTAAGCGTCTCCATCTCGGACGTTCGGGCCAAAAGCTCGGTCGCGGCCTCCCGCTGCTGGGCAGAGAGCAGCTTTACGCGTGCCATCAGCGGATCGACCTTCTCGTGGATCTTCTCGAGATTCTTATTGAGGGATACTATCTTGGCCTGTCTTGTGGCCCGCTCGTCCTTATAGGAGTAATCCTCGGCGGCCACGAGTATCGTCGGCACGTGCCCTTCGCTGCCTGCCTGACCAACCTCAATCCCCCCCAGGACCGTCACCGAGCCGCCGATGATACGGCCTATCGGCATGGAAAGGGCGCCCCTCGCTTTTATGACCGACTGGATGATCTCTCTCTCCACGACGATATCCTCGCCGGCTTCCATGTCGGCGTCGAGGATAAATTTGGCGTATATGCTGCCGCCGACCTTGATGCGGTCTTCGCCCAGGCCGGTGATGCCGCCGTGCACGGTGAGGCTTCCGCCGGCCACGATGTCGGCCGATTCCACAAAGCCCATGACCTCCACGTCTCCTTCGGCCTCGATCCGAGAGCCTACAAGGACGTCCCGCCCTATAAGCACGGCGCCGGTATGCTTTATGTTGCCGGTCTCCATGCCCACATCTCCCTCGATGTGGTAGATATCGTCCACCGCAAGAGTATTGTCGGCCCATCGTATCCGGCCGCCGATTTCGGCGTAGTAGCTGTCTGCGTCCTCGCCCTGTTCCCTGCGGACGCCCGGGCCGATCGTAAGCCGCGTAAGCTTCGCTTTCCTGACGGCAACGGGCTTTCCGTGGACGTCAGCGCCCTCTTTGCCTTCCTCGGGATGGATCGTCCGCGCTAGGAGCTGGCCCTCTTCGACCGCG
>CBDUSG010000640.1:0-2548 GCA_965369575.1 uncultured bacterium
GGTTTCCCGGAACGAAAGGCCTGCGGGGTGAACATTGAACGGCCGAATCTGCGACGAGTTCCTGATGGACGCCGAGATCGAAGAGCTTTATCGGGAATTCAATGATTATTTAAAAGAAAACCAGCGGCTGATTGCGGCGGATATCGAGAGCTTCGAGGCCGAGGCGGCGCGCAGCCACGTCGTTTACGCGGGCATGCCGCTCTCGGTCGCCTTTTATCCGGTTATCCTCTCCGCAGAGCAGTCGCGTCACATCTCCGAGGTCTGCGAGGCGATGACCCGCCTCATGGAGAAGGTGACCGGGTTGTTCCTCAACGAACCGGCGATAAGGGAGGTCTTCGGGTTCGGGCCTGAGCAGACCGAACTCATCGAGGTCGATCCCGGCTATGAATGGGCTGTTCCGTGCGTGAGGTTGGACTCGTTTTTCGACGGAAAAGAGCTGCGATTCACAGAAATCAACACCGACGGGACCGCGGGCATGGACGGCGCCGAGAAGATGGCCAAGTTGTTTCTGGCCGCGCCGTCAATGGATAGGTTCTTTTCCGACCGCGCCGTCGAGGTTTTTGACACCGGCCGCCGCGTGCTTCAAACGTTGCTGGACTGTTTCGAGCAATTTTCCGGCGCGGCCGCGACCGGGCCTCCGCGCATCGCGATTGTGGATTGGAAAGAGGCCCGAACTTGCGAGGAGTTCCTCGCATTCGCGGAGTTTTGCGGCGAACAGGGCTACGAGGCGGTCGTGGCGGACCCGCGCGAGCTGGAATACGACGGCCGGTCCCTGTTGCACAATGGCATAAAGATCGACATGGTTTACAGACGGGTCGTCTCGAGCGAATACATCGAGCGCCTGGACGAGGTCGGGGCGATGACCCGCGCATTCAAGGATCGCAGCGTCTGCGTTGTGGGTTCGTTCAGGTCGGACGTGGTATTCAACAAGAGGGTCTTCGGGCTGCTGCACAATCCGCGGTTCGCTCATTTGTTCACGGAGGCCGAGCGGGCGCTCGTGCAGCGGCACGTGCCGTGGACAAGCCCATTTGAGGACGTCGAGTGCCATTATCGCGGGAAAAAGGTCGGCATGCCCGAGCTTGCCCGCAACGACAAGGATCGGTTCGTGCTCAAGCCGTCGAATCTGTACGAGGGCCGCGGCGTTTTCCTCGGCTTTCAGAAAGCGCAGGCCGAATGGGACGAGATGATCGAGGAAGCGCTCGAAAGCGACTACGTGCTGCAGGAGTTCATCACGGAGCCGTCGATGCCATTCGGCGAATGGGAAGATGGACTCGAGATGAACGCGAGATTCATACACCTGGGCGAATTCGTCTTCGGCGGCAGGTTCTGCGGCTACTATTGCCGGGCGGCCGAGGGCCCGTTGATCGACAGGACGAGCAGAGAGCGGCTCGTTCCATGCTTCGTCGTTGGGAAGTGAGGTGGCTCCGTGCCTAAATCCAATCGTGCTGCGGCCGCCAAGCCGAGAGTCATAGACACGCATATGCACGTTAATTTTGGGCGGCCCAGTTCGAAAGAGCTGGCTGAAAAGGTTGGTCTCCGATACACGCCCGCAGGGCTGCTTAAAGACATGGAGGATAACAATATCGTTCGCGGACTCGTCATGACCGTGCCCGGCATGCCCGATCCGGCAAGGAAATTCATAGAGAAGCATCCGGATAAGTTCTGGCTCGCCGGCTCGGCCGACCCGAAGAACCTGACCGACGAGAAGCTCGCCGAAATCGAGGCCGACCTGGCCGAAGGCGTCATCTGCGCTATCAAACTGTACGTCGGTTACCAGCATTACTATCCCGATGATGAGGACTGCGTCCCGCTGTACCGGCTGCTGATGAAATACGATGCGCCGGTCATCTTCCACACGGGCGACTGCGTCAGCCCGATGGCACGCCTCAAGTTTTCGCATCCGCTCAACATCGACGACCTGGCGTTTCGGTTTCCCGACCTGACGATCGTGATGGCGCACATGGGCAATCCCTGGCTGTGGGACGCGGCGGAGGTCATCTATAAGAACGAAAACGTGTATGCCGATCTCTCGGGCCTTATCACGGGCCTTAACGAGCGGTATAAGAAGGAATACCGCATAAAGCTGCTCGACCAGCTGGAGAGCGCCATTTATTACTGCGGGACAGACCACCTGATGTTCGGAACGGATTACTGCCTGGCATCGCATGCGGACTCGCTCGAGTTTTTCTCGAAGCTGAAGATAAGAAAATCCGACATGGATAAGTTCCTGTACGAGAACGCCATGAAGCTCTACGGCGGCGAGTCGCCGCCGACATGAGATGCTCCGCATCTCTTTCCTGAAGGGCATTGACGGCTGGTTCCGCCTATGTACGAGTGAACACGCTTCGCATCGGTCTCTCGCTGAGACTGAATCAGTAAGGCCGGTTATGAGACACCGGTTTTTTTCGGAGTTCTGTCAGGCGCGTTTGCTGGTACATACATGGAATCGGCAGTCAACACCCGTCAGGAATAGAGATACGAAGTATCTCATGTCGGGGTGTGGGGGGCCGACTCGCCCCCCACGAGGAGGGGTGTGGGGGGCAACTTG
>CBDUSG010000641.1:0-2548 GCA_965369575.1 uncultured bacterium
ACATCTGGTGCAGGGCTCTCTCCCGGGCCTCGTCGTGCTGAGCTTCGCCGAAATAGCGCAAGAGGCAAAGCTTCATGCCGAAAGGATGGTGAGCATCTAAGGTGAAACTTAAACGATTTCGCGCCGATTCGATGCATGCGGCGCTTGCGCAGGTGAAGGAAGAACTCGGCTCCGAAGCCGTCATCCTGAATACGAAGACCTTTCAGCAGAGGGGATTCCTGGGATTCGGCAGGCGGGAAACGGTCGAGATCCTCGCCTCCAACACCGTGAGAATAGCAGACACTCCCCCGCCGCTCGGACGCAGAACAAACGAGTATGCGCGTCACCACGTGAAGAGCAAACCGTCCACTGCCCCGCCACCCGAAAGCGAAAAGCCGGGCGAGATCATGAAAGAGCTCTCCTCGATAAAGACCCAAGTGGAGCTTCTGACAAGGGAGTATGTGCAGGACCCGCAGTATCCTGCCGCCCTGAGCGGACATTATCAAAAACTGCTCGAGTCCGGCGTGTCGAAGCTGCTGGCCAAACAGGTGGCGGGCGCCGTCCATACCGAGCTGAGCAAGGGCGACCTCGACGACGACCGTCTGGTCCTCGAAAAGCTCACCCGGGAACTCGGCAAGCTCATCAAACTCGGCGGGCCGATAAAATGCGGCGGCCGCAGGGCGCGCACCATCGTCATGACCGGGCCGACGGGCGTGGGGAAAACCACTACCATCGCCAAACTCGCCGCCCAGTATTCCATTAAGGAAAGGCGAAAAGTCGGCCTCATAACGGCCGATACGTACCGCATCGCGGCGGTCGAACAGCTCAAGACTTATGCCGA
This sequence comes from uncultured bacterium, assembly GCA_965369575.1. Classification (GTDB taxonomy): domain Bacteria; phylum Abyssobacteria; class SURF-5; order SURF-5; family SURF-5; genus CBDUSG01. The sequence goes on from CBDUSG010000641.1 coordinate 821, forward strand.
CATAATAGGCGTAACGCTCGATGTCGTGCTCACGCCCAAGGAGCTTCGACAGGCCGTGCGCCGCAACTCCGATAAAGACATCATATTCATAGACACCGCGGGGCGAAGCCAGCAGGACGAGACGAGGCTGGTGGAACTCAAGAACTTTATCGAGTCCGCCGAGCCGGACGAAAACCATCTCCTGATCAGCGCGACTACGGACAAGGACGAAGTGTTCAACATCATCGACAAGTTCAGCCGGGCCAAAGTCTCGAGCTTCATTTTCTCAAAAGTCGACGAGTGCACGAACCCGGGCATGATCTTCAATGTGCTCTCAAGCGGCGTCGTTCCCATCTCCTACATGACGACGGGGCAGGACGTCCCCGACGACATAGAACTGGCATCCGAACAGGGGCTCATGGACTTACTTTTCAGGAAGAGTGAACTATGATCGACCAGGCACAGAAACTTCGCGAACTCGCCGAGGCCAGCAGAACCCGGCCTCGCATCATCACGGTCACGAGCGGCAAGGGGGGAGTCGGCAAATCGAACATCGTCATCAACCTGGCCGTTTTGCTTTCCAAGATGGGAAAACGCGTGCTGATCGTCGACGCCGATCTCGGCCTGGCGAACATCGACATCCTGCTCGGGCTGAAAAACAGGTTCAACATCCAGGACGTCTTGGACGGCCGCATGAGCCTCAAGGACATTGTCGTGGTCGGGCCGGCGGGAATAAAGGTCGTGCCGGGCAGCTCCGGCATACCGCGAATCGCCAACATGAGCAGCCGCAAACGGCGCGAGTTCATAGCCTCATTCAAAGATCTCGAGGACGAGGCAGACATCATCCTCATCGACACGTCGGCGGGATTGATGAAAAGCGTGATCAACTTCGCGCTGGTGGCAGACGAAATCGTGCTCGTCACGACTCCCGAGCCCTCCGCCATCACAGACGCGTACGCAATGATAAAGGTCGTTTGCGCCCAGAAGCCCGACGCCAACATAGGCCTGATCGTCAACATGGCGAAAAACCAGGCGCAGGCCCTCGAGGTCGCAAACAAGATCGCCGACGTCTCGCGGCAGTTCCTCAACTTCCCCGTTTTCGTCCTCGGCACGCTGCCGGCCGATCCTTACGTGGCGCGCGCAGTCATGCAGCGACGCCCCTGGTCCGAGCTTTATCCCAGGGCGGCGGCCACCGGCGCCATGAAGCAGATGGCCGCGAGGATACTCAATGGACTGAACGGCGAGGGCGAGTCGGTGCCGCCGGGAAACGGCCTCATCCAGCGGATATCGGAATATTTCAAGGCGGGCGAGCAAGCGTGAGGCCGATGCCCCTGTGTAAGGCGCATCAGAAGGCCGGCCGGAAGCTCCATTGAAGGCGATTCGCTCTCTTTATCTTTGCTCGCGGCTTATGGTATAATTAAAATGAGGGAACGAAAAAAGGTCGCATTCCGCAACACGAGGAAACTCAGATGGCCGACATACTTAGCCAGGAAGAGGTAGACGCCCTTCTTTCAGCCGTTTCCGAGGGCGATATAGCCACAGAGGCCGCCGAGGAGCCGGCCGAGCGCATCCAAGTATCCAAGTACGACTTCAAGAGGCCGGAGCGTGTTTCAAAGGAGGAAATACGCGGATTTCAGACGATCTCAGAGCTTTTTGCGCGCGACCTGAGCACCGCGCTGGGAGGCTCGCTGCGGGCGGTCGCGCGCGTCGCCGTCATCTCCGTCGACCAGATAACATACGACGAATATG
>CBDUSG010000642.1:0-2542 GCA_965369575.1 uncultured bacterium
CATGCCGGCCGGCGTGAAATTGTAGGTGCCCTCGCTGTACTGCTTTCCCTCAATCGTCACCGTGCCCCTCATGACGTAGGAGACCTCGTTGAGCGGCTCGTCGTGCCGCTCCAATCTGGCGCCCGGCGGCAGGTCGAGCAGGATCGTGTAGGTGCCGCTTTCAATTTCCGACGGGAACACTTTCATCTTGACTTTCGGAAACGGTCCGTCGACCCATTCCAGTTCGTTCACGTTCGCATAAATCATCTTCATGATGTCGCCTCCAAAGGATGAATCGTCTCCGCGCCAGGCAGGTTGCCAACTCTCATCCCAATATATCACCTTCCCACGAGGCAATCAACCTTATCGGCCGGCGGGCAGGCGAGGATCTCCATATGCCTGGATATTCTCTTGTCCGCCCCTTTGTCGCGATCGGGAAAACTCGACTGTCATTTCCGCGCAAACATGCCCCGGCACTTGCCGGGGCCGTGAAGGTCATATATAATCCAAATGTCGGACAGGAACCATAAATGCATAGGAATAAAAGCCGGTCCTGCGAACGGGTCGGCATATGCGGAGGTGAGGGCGCCATGAAGAAACAGTTCGTGATCGGGCTGGTTGCCGGGATAGTTATCAGTGGAATAATGGGCGGCCTCATCGGGATTTCGATGGTGGGGAAAGAGGCCGTCGTTGCGCCTTCCGAGTTGGAAGCGATAGTCGTGAACTATCTGAAGAACATGAAGATACCGGAGGCCCGGCCGTCCGCTGTTTCGATTGAGGCTTCAGAAGAAAACCTGATCGAGGGCGGCGAGCATTACAATCATCACTGCGCCGTATGCCACGACCTTGAGGGTGACGCCGACTCGGAGTTTGCCAAAGCGTTTAATCCGCCGACGGCCGACCTGACCTCCGAACACGTTCAGCGCTACTCGGACGGACAGCTGAAGTGGATCGTAGACAGCGGCATCCGGTTCACGGGCATGCCCGGCTGGAAAAGCGTCATCGATGACGGTACCCAGTGGAAGATCGTGCGTTATATGCGCGCTCTCGCCGATCCCGAAAAAGCGGAGCATTTTGAGAGCATTTTGAAGGCGAAGGGAAAATGGAAGGTCGAGCCGCCCTCCGGCGATCATCACCACGGCGAAGACGTCGGGCACGAGGATGCGCATACTTTGCTTGACGCCCAATTCCCGCCTCTGCTAGAATCAAGCTGATGCTGAGGCCACTACCCAATAATTCCTTCCGTACAAGCTCATATGGACAGGCTTAAGCCGGCTATTCCGTTTTTGCTGCTCGCGCTTGCGGTGGCGCTCGTCTACGCCAACTCGCTCGAAGCGGATTTCATCTACGACGACCACGCTTTTGTCGTGGACAACGTCGCGATCAGGTCGTTCACCCCGCTTTCAAAGTTCCTCCTTTCGCCCGAGGCGTTCTCGCAGCCCGCGAACGATCACGTCTACCGGCCGCTCGCCTCATTCTCTTTTGCCGTCAACCATGCCATCGGCGGGCTCGATGTGCGCGGATATCACATCGTGAACCTGCTGTTGCATGCGCTCAACGCCTGCCTTGTGCTTCTTTTCCTGCGGCGAATAGGACTCGGCAGCGCGCCGGCGTTTGCGGGTGCGTTAATATTTGCGATTCATCCGGTTCACGTCGAGGCCGTGACTTGGATATCGGGACGCGGCAACGTTCTGTTCCTCTCTTTTTTTCTGATCGCCTATCTGCTGTACGCCGAGATAGATTCCGCCTCGGGCGCTCGCAAGACGCTCTTTTACTGCGGCGCGCTGGCGGCGTACGCCGTATCCCTGCTGGCGAAGGAGATGGCGCTCCCGCTTCCGGCGTTGCTGTTTGGACACGACATTTACTTCGGCCGCGACAGAGATCGCCGACAGCGTCTGCGTCTGCTGATGAGATACGTGCCGTTCGCACTTGTGGCACTTGCTTATATTCTGCTCAGGACATATGTTGTCGGAAAAGTGGGGCAGGTGTCTTATCACGGCGGAAGCGCGTACATGACCTTTCTCGTTATGTTGAGGGCGCTTGTGATATACGCGAAGCTGCTGTTTGTACCGGTCGGGCTCTCGCTGTCGCGCCATTTTCAGCCGTCGCACTCGATATTCGAGCCGTCCGCACTCTTCGGTCTCTGCTTCGTTGTTGCGATTGCCGTCGCAGGCGCCCTCACATTTCGACGCGGCCGGAAATTTTCGTTTGCAATATTTTGGTTCGCCGTGGCGATGCTGCCCGTTTTGAACATAATCCCGATCAACGCGATAGTGGCCGACCGCTTCCTCTACGGGCCGTCGATAGGTTTCTGTATCCTGATAGCGGTCTGGTTCGCGCGCACATCGGCCGAGGCCGAGCGGCCAAAGCCGCTCGTCGTGGTTGCGTTGGCGATCCTGGTATTCTGCTCGATGCTGCTTTCCATAAGCCGGAACAACGATTTCAGCAATCCTATCGTGCTCTGGCAGAAGACTGCGAAATCTTTTCCCACAAGCTTCGTGGCGTTCAACAATCTGGGCCGTCAATACATGAGGCAGGGGCGGCTGATGGAAGCCGTTGACGC
>CBDUSG010000643.1:0-2539 GCA_965369575.1 uncultured bacterium
TGGTTTTCCAAAAAAAGGTATCTGTTGTTCGCCGCCTGGGCTTTTGGTCTAACGTTTCTGATCACACTGGGCACCGGGAATGTGGCGGAAAGATATCAATATTTGCCTGCGGTCGGGCTTGCGGTTCTTCTGTCAGCCGGAACATTTGGCCTTATCGGAAAACTTGTGAATGGCTTCGACATGTTTGTCCTTCCTGTAAAACGGAAAAAAATTGTGATCGCACTGATTGCAAGCGCCTTATTGCTCCCTTTAGAAGCATACGGTTTTACAACATTGGTGGCCAGGAGAAACTTATGGGCCATTGCCTCGGAACCGCAGCGCAACATGATCAGGACTTTTTCCCAAGTACACGAGCAATCGGACAAAAATACTGAATATTATTTCGTCAATCTTCCAGCCAGTATTAAAGAGGCACGGGGACAGATTTACGTCTCACAAATCGGTTTCAGTCGTGAACTGCGGTACAGATTCGGATTCGGAAAGGGTGAGCGATTGCATTTCTTAAAAACAATCGAATCATCCAAATCCGCCAAATTCAACCGATTCGGGGATTCGGTCCCTGTTGACTCCGAAGATTTGGAGGAAATAGCAAAATCTCCCCAAAATAGATTGTTCGTTTTTGACGATAATCTGCTCGATATTATAGTCTGTGATCGCTACCCGACAGACTAATTTATATCAGCTCATGCGGCATATACGAAAAGAGAGGAATCGATTCTTGGCTTGCCCGCACAACCGTTTGAGAACTGGTCTGCATTATTCGGACTACTATGTCCATAACGGGTGAATCCATTGAGGAAAATCAGGCGTCCAATGTATCTTACGGCGGGGAATTTCCCCTCGATTGCCGCCAATGCGATCCAGGTCGCGAAAATGTCCGCAGCATACGCTGAGTTTCTGCCGTCCCTCGAGGTCATAGCCCTTTCCGGCCCGTGGGCGCTTTGGCGCAGGCCGCGGACCGACATAAATGAACTGTTCGGGCTCTCAATCCCGATACGTGTCCGATACCTCCCCATGTTGCTGAACCAGCGTGAAGAGCTGTTCGATGAAAACTACCGCCCGCCAAAGTGGTTCCCCACCCTCGTCGGACGCTACGCCCGGCTGCGCCGTGCCGGCCTTGTGTTTACGCGTAAAGACGCCACGGCGCTGGAGACAATTCGCGGTAGCATTCCGACCGTTTTGGAAACGCATTTGCCGTGGGAGCAGAGCCCTTTGTTGCAAGACAATTTCGATCTGCTGAAGAGCCCCTCCCTCAAGGCCGTGGTTGTTATTACTCCGTCTCTGGCCGAGAGCTTCGCAAAGGCTGGAATTCCACAAGATAGAATCATAATGCAACCGGATGGGGTCGATTTGGAACAGTTTGAGCCCGAACTGACAAAAGCCCGGGCGCGAAAGGCCCTGGGAATACAGGGAAACGGCTCCATGTGCGTATACGCCGGTCATCTGTATGAAGGACGAGGAATCGAGGACATCATCGAGGCAGCCTCCATACTCCCGGAAACCAGGTTCACGATCGTGGGCGGCTGGCCGCGTGACGTCGAGCGCTACCGCGACCTCTCGGCGCACCGTGGCGTCACGAACGTCAGCTTTGCAGGTCACGTACCCAACTCCAAGGTGCCCCTTTACTTGTTTGCGGCCGACGCGGTTCTGATGCCCCACAGCGCCAGAGCGCACCACGCCGACAGGACCTCGCCGCTCAAGATGTTCGAATACATGGCGGCGGGTCGACCGATCATAGCTTCCGGTCTTCCGGTTCTCCGGACCGTTTTGCGAGACAAAGAAAACGCACTGCTCATTGAGCCGGATGCTCCCCGCGCCCTGGCCGAAGCGATAACTCACTTGCTGTCAACGCCCTTGTTTGCCGCGGCGCTTGGCGATAAAGCCAGGCAGGACGCCGTCAAATACTCGTGGCGCAACCGAGCCGAGCGTATATTGGACCATGTTTTGGGAAGGGAATGAAAAATGCCGGGACTGATAGCAATAGCCGCCGATGAAGCCAATGAATCGCTTGAGAAACGCCTTTTGCGCGGCGCAAATCGCATGGTTCGCAAGCCGTGGCACAAGACGGCATCGTTGGTCTCCTCCCGATTCGCCGTCGCGGCGGTCTGCCGCGAGGGCACTTTGCCCGGCGCCGATTTATGGACATCGGAGGACGGGAATCTTGTCATCGCCATGGACGGCGAACTTTATGGCGGGGAGCCCGCGACCACAAACGGGGAGCGGCTGACCCTCGACCGTCCCACATCATCCTGCGGCCCATACATAGCGGCCCTCTATGAAGAGCACGGCACAAGGTGGGTGGAAAAAGTCAGGGGCGCTTTTGCGGTCATAATTATTGACAACAGAAAGAAAGAGATTTGTCTTTTCGTGGATAGATTCGGTCTCCGGCCTTTGGCCTATGCCCTCGTCGGCCGGTCGCTCGTTGTAGGCTCGACGATGGCCGCAATAACCGCTTCCTGGCCGGACACCCAAGGGAAGGTGAACATGTAGCCCGACGCCATTTGGTACAGCATAAAAACCGACGGGGGGGAAGAAACTT
>CBDUSG010000644.1:0-2538 GCA_965369575.1 uncultured bacterium
CGACACGACACTAAGTCTTCTGCGCCGCAGTGGATTCACGAAATTTGGCGAGAATTCCCTGTTCTTTCAGCAGACTGCGGACCTTTTGGGTCGGCGTGGCGCCGTGACCCAGCCAATACAGCGCCCGATCCTCCTCGATTTTTACCGTAGACGGCTCGTTCTGTGGGTGATAATAGCCTATGATTTCCAGAAATCGCCCGTCTCGCGGATTCCTGATATCCGTAACGACCACCCTGTATTGGGCCACTTTCTTGCGACCGACTCTCATCAGCCGGATTTTGACCGACATCTTATTCCTCCCTCAGTGCCAGGCTATCGATTTCGCTCCTTAGTTATTCTATCAAAAAACCGTTCGGCGGTAAATAGGGCGGCCGATTAAATCTGCATATCCAGGCCGCCGAGACCCGGCAGACGCCCCAGCCGGCGCATCTGTTTCATCATTTTCCGCATCTGCTGAAACTGCTTGAGCAGGCGGTTGACGTCGGCCACCTTCGTGCCGCTGCCGAGCGCGATTCTCTTTTTGCGGCTGCCGTCGATGACTCCGGGCGTTTGTCGCTCTTTTTTCGTCATCGAGTTGATTATCGACTCGACCATGACGAGGTCCTTTTCCTGCGGCTGCATCCCCTTGAACTTCGACATGCCCGGTATCATGGCCATCAGCTCGTCCAGCGGCCCCATCTTCTTGAGCTGCTGGAGCTGCTCGCGAAAGTCCTCGAGTGTGAACTGCGCCTTCAGGAGCTTTTCCTGAAGCTCTGCCGCGCGCTCTTCGTCGATGGTCTCCTGCGCCTTTTCCACAAGCGAGAGCACGTCGCCCATGCCCAGGATGCGCGAGGCGATCCGGTCGGGATGAAACGCCTCGAGGGCGTCCAGTTTTTCGCCCACGCCGGCAAATTTGATGGGCTTGCCCGTAACCGCCCTTATCGAGAGCGCCGCTCCGCCCCGGGCGTCGCCGTCGAGCTTTGTCAGTATGACCCCCGTGACACCGACCTGCGAATGAAAGCTCTCGGCCGCGGTGACTGCGTCCTGCCCTGTCATCGCGTCGGCGACGAGCAGGGTCTCCTTTGGCTTGAGATCATCGCGTATGCGCTGAAGCTCGGCGACGAGATCGTCGTCGATGTGGAGCCTGCCCGCAGTGTCGAGGATGACGATATCGCGCCCGTTCTTGCGCGCGTAGTCGAGCGATCGCCTGCAGATGTCGACCGGATCCGACGAGCCCTCGACGCTGAAAGCCGGCAAATCCAGCTGCTCGGCCAGTATCTCGAGCTGCCTGACGGCTGCCGGCCGGTACACGTCGGCGGCCACAAGCAGCGGCTGGTGTCCGCGAGAGCGCAGGTGACGCGCCAGCTTGGCCGCGGTGGTCGTCTTGCCCGAGCCCTGCAGCCCGATCAGCATGATGACCGAGGGCGGCTCGGAGGAAAACACGAGTTGCTCGGCCTTGCCTCCCATGAGATCGACAAGCTCATCGTGGACTACTCTGACAAGCTGCTGGCCGGGCGTTATGCTCTCGAGCACCTCCCGGCCCGACGCTTTTTCGCGGACGCGGCCTATGAAGTCCTTGACTACCTTATAGTTAACGTCGGCCTCGAGCAGCGCCAGACGCACCTCGCGCAGGCCTTCCTTCATGTTTTTCTCGGAGAGCTTGCCCAGCCCGCGAAGGTTGCGGAAGGTTTTCTGGAGCTTATCACTCAGGCTTTCGAACATATAGCCACTCGCCTCAACACTTGCCCTTAAGATAGAAAACAGCCGGGAAATCTCCCGGCCTTCCGTCCAACAGTATATTACAAAAGTGGCTGAAAGTCAATGATTTTCGGGGGGCGCCTCCCCCGCTTCACCTTGATTATGGCACGCCGGAAATTGCCCCGTGAGAGCGAATGTTCGACGTTTTGGGATGCTAAAACGTCACGGCTGGATTGTCCGGGTTGACACGACACACTATTTACCGAGAAATTTCAGCAGCGCAATGGCGCCAAATGCGAAAATGACCGGTGCGGAGAGCTTATTCACCCAGGATAGGGTAGTTTCGCTCAGTTTCCGGCGAAAGACGTCCACGGCCGAACTCAGGATCAGCCACCATGCGGCCGACCCGCAAAAGACCCCGAATACCAGCACAGAGGCGGAAAAATAGCCGTCGCCCATGCTTCCCAGGCCCAGACCTGCGAATATTGCCGCAAATGAGAGAATGGTCGTGGGATTTGTTATCGTCAGGAACAATGTCGAGGCATAGTCTCCAAGGGCAGATATCTCGTTTCCCGATTCGGCCTCTTGAGATGGTTTCGAAAGGAATATTTTAGCGCCGAGATAGAGCAGGAATGCGCCGTCGATCAGACGAAACCAATGCTGCTGCCTGATCAGAAAGCCTGAAACAAAGGTCAGTCCAAAGCCTGCGACGACCCCATAGATGGCATCGGCGCTGGTGTCGTGTCAACCAGATATTGTAGGCCTCAGAGTCCCGCAAGTTGTCCAAGGCGACTCGCCCCATATGTAGCACCGGAGCAATAGGTTGTCGCCCTTCGTCAGGAAAGAGATGCGGAGCATCTC
>CBDUSG010000645.1:0-2537 GCA_965369575.1 uncultured bacterium
CTTGGAAAGCAGGCCGAGGACCCCCTCCTTCAGAACAGAAATCGAGTCCCGAGTGTCGAGCTTGGGTCCCCTCATTTTGTCGGCGAGGGTCGTCAGCGCCGCCGACGCGTCGTCGCGCAGGGCGGCGCCCGCCTCGCGGATTTTCGAGTCCGGAAAATCCAGCGCCTGCGCCGCCGCGTGCGCGACGCCCAGCAGCGCCTGCTCGGCATTCTGAATTTTCATGTCCTGGATGTAGATGGGGTCTTCGTTGAGGTATTCCTTGCGGTACGGCAGGCTGCCGTCGTCTTTGATATCCTTGCCGAAGAAGTGGTATCGTTTGGCGGGCGGGATTCTTATGTGGCGATTGACGGGATCGACTATTTCTTTCGTCGTCGCCCACGCGGCCTTGATCTCGGCGTACTTCGACTGCACTTTCAGCATTGACGAGGGCTCGCCGAAGTGGCCCCTCCAGCGCTGCTCGAGTTCTTTCACCATCTTTCTCACGCGGCCGTTGGGCGCGAAGCGCTCGAGCGCCGCGAAGAGCACATAAGCCTCGAAGAGCCTCAGCTGGTGCCGGCTTGCGATCTGCTGGAAATGCTTGTCGTCGTATTCCTTGTACCGCTCGTAGGCGCAGAACGTGTTGGTGATTCCGCGCACGAAGCTCGGGCCCCACGTGTTGAGCAACCGCTCGTCTCCGGTGCGGATGAATTCCATTATCTCGTGCTCGTAGAGATGCTTGTGAATCATGCCGCCGCCGTAAAAGCTGACGTCTTCCCACTTGAACGGCTTTATCCGCCCCTCCTCTTTCAAGCGGTTGTAAAGCGGCGTGCCCGGATATGGGGTGACGCGCGTGAGCTGGGACGTCGTCGGCCTGCACGCGAGCAGATACTGGAAGTCCTCCTCCATCGTCTCGCGCGTGTGAAAGTCGAAGCCGGCCATCCAGCCGACCATCGTTCCGAGTCCGCGCTTGTGGAGTCCATCGAAAATCTCTTTGGCGTCGCCGACCCGCTTGTCATATCCTTCATCGGGCGCGAACTTGGATTCCAGCCCGATGAAGGCGCTGCCGATGTTGTTGTGCGCGAGTTCGTCGAGGTCATCATATGTTGAAAGCGTGTTTATGCTGATGAGTATGGTTATGAAGAACTGCGAGAAATCGATGTCCGGGTCTTCCCTCATCAGGCGCCCGACCTCGTTGATGAATTCCTTGTCCTGGTCTTCCTCGTAGATTATGAAATTCGTGCCGGGCGTGCGCGTCTGCCACATCTTTATCTCGTTCTTGAGTTGATCCGGCTTGACCAGCACGTGGCGCTTGCCCCCGAAATGCGTCGTAGTCGTGCAGAAATCGCAGCCGCGGTCGCAACCGACCGCCGCTATGAGCGCGGCGGTGTCGCCTTGCGGCCATCTGTCCAGCCAAGGGACCATCCCCATGGCGCACCTGGGCAGAAAGTGCTGCCTCACGGGCGCGCTCGTGTCATCTCCCAACAGCCGGCGGAACCATTCAATGCCGTCGCCCAGCACGATGTGATCGGCCAGCTTTTTCCATTCTTCCTCGGGATAGTACGCGCCCATGCTCTGGGCGGCGAAACTGCCGATTATGATCTCGCTCTTGGGCGAATGCTTCCGGGCCATCCGGCACATCTCCATGACGTTTTCCAGGCTGGGAGTCAGCGCCGAGATGCCGACATAGTCGTATCCCTTTTTGACTTCGTCGATCCAATTTTCCATTGTCGGATGGTCGAGCACTACCGCGGGAACTGAGATGTTCTGCGCGATGATGAACGAGCCCACGAGATGCATGTGCGCCTCGCTCGTGAAGATTCCCTGTCCCTTCATGAAGCGCTGGCGCATAATGTCGGTCGGCGTGTCGTGCCAGGGCTGTATGGGATAAGGAGTTATGGGTGTGGAGAGCAAAACGGTTTTCATGAGTGGGCGGCCCCCTTTATCGCCGACGAGCGCAGAAGATCCTGAATGGATGAATGCCCGTTTGTTTCCACCGGATTATATTAACTTCTTCGGTCGGTGTCAAGCGTGGTCGATATAAGTCCCGGTCCCTGACGAAACGGACGGCCGTGCCCCGAGCCGTCGTATGGCTGCAAAATTTCGGGCGAGCGTGTCGGATGATTCGGCGCCTTTGCGCATCCGGCGATTGTCTGTTAACCTTTAGTGTATAATCGAACCAGGGAAGCAGGGGGAATCATCATGGCCACAATGTACCTCATCAGGCACGGCCAGACCGACTGGAACAAGGAAAACATTTTTCGCGGCAGGGCGGACGTTCCTCTCAACGAGCACGGCCGCAGGGAGGCTGAGGCGCTCTCGCGGCATCTCGAGGGCGTTCGCGCAGACGCGTGTTTTTCGAGCCCCCTGACTCGCGCGCGAGAGACGGCGGAAATAATCGCGCGTCCTCATTCGCTTGACGTCACGATCGACGAGGACATCATAGACGTGGACTACGGCCAATGGCAGGGCCTCTCCGAGGCAGAGGCGAGCCGAAGATTCGCCGAGATTTACACACGATGGCACGCGCGTCCCCATCACACCAAGTTTCCGGGCGGCGA
>CBDUSG010000646.1:0-2521 GCA_965369575.1 uncultured bacterium
GCTCCTGCTCGAAAGCGACATGGTCGATCCCTCGAGCTTCAACGAAGGCCAGGCCCTGACACGCATCGACGCATTCATCGAAATCGTCGCCGAAAAGGCCAAACACCGCGACTGGCTGAGCTGCGGGGGGCAAGTTGCCCCCCACACCCCGACATGAGATGCTGCGCATCTCTTCTTTTACACCTTGCTTCATGACCGGCCCTGCCGATTCAGTTCCAGCGAGAACCCGTTCCATGCAGCCGCCACATAGCCAAGGCAAGGATACGAAGTATCCGTGAATGGGGGCTCTGCCCCCCTGCCGTTCGCCCTCCTTGCACGGCATCCCCGAGTCTGTCAAAATATAAGTGGAGGATGCGAGCGAGGTGTTGGATATGAATGAACTGATTTTCGGACTCTCGGTGCTGGTGCTTATTTATGGATCGATTGCCGTAATTGTCATGACCATTCGGGCGGCGATGAGGGCCAGGAAACAAAATCCGACGACCGAAACGATGCGGAATCGGCCTGTTTCGGTGGCGGACGAGTCTGGGGAAGAGCCTTACTACCAGCTTCTTTGTCACCACTCTCATCCCATTCATCTGACGAAATGATTCGCGGCAACCCGCTGCCTGCATCGGAGCGCACATCATGGTTTCGCGGGGCGCCCGTTCGCCTGCAGCGGGACGCCTCGATGCCGGCTTGACGTGATTGGATAATTATAGTAGAATGAACCGCAACTGGTTCCTGGTTTATCTCCGCATCTGTCCCTGCAGCAAGAATGTCAAGAAATGATACGTTCGGTTTGTCTGTGATGTATCAAAATGCGGTCATCGTCCGCAAAATGAACCGGCGTGATCACCACAAGTCGTTGCGAATAAATATCTTAAGCGGTCACATGTTCGGTGGCACGAAAAGTGCAATTACGTAAGCGGGATATTATGATAATTATTTCGAGTCAATCATCTTATTCCAATTTATAACTATGATGGATCATAAGAGTAAGGAGAAGGACAATGAGCGGGACAATCGCAATCGTTGACGATGACCGGGACCTCGGCGCAATCATTTATCGCCGCCTGAAAGGGGCGGGCTACAAATGCATCCTCATCCCCGAGAGCCGCAAGGCTTTTCCGGTGATCAAGGACAGAAAGCCGGATATGGCAATCCTCGATGTGATGATGCCCAAAGTCAGCGGGTACGATCTTTGCCGGCAGATCAGGCGGGACCCGTTGATTTTCATGACGCCGATTCTAATGCTTTCGGCGCTCGGCAGCGAGCCGGAGGTCGCCCACGCCCTGCAGCAGGGAGCCGACGATTACCTTGTCAAGCCATTTGATGTCGGTACCCTGTTCGCCAAGGTGAAATCGCTGATGGAAAAGCAGGCGCGAATAATGAAGATAAACCCGACATCGGGCTTTCACGGCGTCGAGTACATGAAGAGGATCATCACCAACAGGCTTTTTCGTGAAGAACTCGTAGCCGTATGCTACGTGTCGCTTATGAACTTTGCGCCTTACGTGAAGTCATATGGCAACGCGAAGCGAGACGAGGCCGTGACCATGATGGCCGACATCCTCAAAAACGTCACTCAGGATTCGGGCGTATACGAGTGCGCGATAGCGCATCTCGGGGGGCCGGACTTCATGATCCTGCTTTCAGTCAAGGATTTCGAGCGATATTGCAGCGAAGTCGTCGTCAGATTCCAGCAGCAGCGAACGGCGCTCTACAGCGCGGAAGACCTGCAGCGCGCGACGTCCCATAATTCGATTCTGTCGGTGGCGGTAGGCGTAGTGACCACCGAGCACATAAATTTTCAGGACAGCGCACACGTCGTCAGGGTCGCCGGCGAAGTGAACCGCCGAGCGCAGACCCAGAGGACCAACGGCCATATCGTGATATTGCGCGAGGGGATACTGCTCTGATTCGCGCGCGGGCCGCAAAGATCAAGGCCGGCATCGATGCCGCGATGCCGGCCTTTTCAATTTCCGCTGGAACGCGGCGGTATGCGCCTGCGGGTCAGCCCTCCTGCGAAAGCTCGATCATCACGTTGTCGGGCCCGCTCACAAACGCGATCTTCACGCCGGGGCCCACCTCGACCGGCTCGAGCATGAATTCGGCGCCCTTTTCCTTGAGCTCGGCGGCGGCCGCGTCCAGGTCCGCTACCCTGAACCCGATGTGATCGACCGACGACCCGGCCGGCGGCGAGAGCGGCGCCTTGTCGTTGATCAGGACGCGCGTGCCCTCGAAATCGACGATCGTTATCTTGTTCCCGGCCACCTCGAATTCACCGGTCTTGACGCCCCCGAACTTCTCGATGTAAAAATCAACCGCCGCCTTGACGTCGGCCGAGTTCAAGTGAACGTGATCGAACGCGAATTTCATGGATGTTCCTCCTTGCCCTCTCCTCGAATGAAAAATGCCTGCCGATACCACTGTGCGCGCCGGATTCTATCAGACGCGACCGCGGCGAGTCAATCTCTTGATTTTCGGCCGGAAAAGGGATAGAGTTCTCCGAAGAAGTGGAAGACAACATTTTGGGAGC
>CBDUSG010000647.1:0-2520 GCA_965369575.1 uncultured bacterium
GAGCGATTCCTCGATCGCTTTTTGCTTTTCCTCAAGCCTTGCCTTTTCCCCGGCGGCCTCCTACTCCGCCCTGGCCATCTCGGCCGTTTCCGCCGCCTCTCTGGCCTCTGTTTCCTCGATCTCGGACATCCTTGTCAGCAGCATATCCTCGAGGCCCAGGATTTCTTTTTCCACTAAGTCGATCTCGAGCAGAATCGCCTTGTATTCGCGGTTGGTCTTTATGAGCGGAAGCTGAGCGTTATATTTGGCGAGGCTTTCCTGCTTCTCCTCAAGCTGGCGATCGAGATGCCGAAGCTCCTTTTTGCTTTCCTCCATTTCGGCTTGCAATGATGCGAGCCCGGCTCCTTTGGCGCTTACGAGATCATCCCACTCCCTGCATTTTGCGGGGATGCTTGCGGCCTCGGTCTCGAGGCCTCTGATTTTCAGATCGACACTTTGCACGTCCAGAAGTTTCTCCATCGCCGCATCTCCGCTCGTCATTTGCGATCCGATCCCGGCCCGAGAATCTGCTCGGGCCCACAAATTTTTCCCGCGATCGCTGAAGCCGCCGCGACTGCGGGGCTCGACAGGTAGACTTCGCTTTCAGGATGCCCCATGCGTCCCGTGAAATTCCTGTTCGTCGTGGCAACGGCCTTCTCGCCGGAGGCCAGAACGCCCATGTGGCCGCCCAGGCACGGCCCGCACGTCGGCGTCGAGAAAGCGGCCCCGGCCTCCAGAAATATGTCTATCAGTCCTTCTTCGCTGCACTTTTTCGCAACGGCCTGCGTTGCCGGTATTATCAGGCATCTGATGTTCGGATGCACTTTGAGCCCGCTCAGGATTTCGGCCGCCACGCGCATGTCTTCTATTCGGCCGTTGGTGCACGAGCCTATTATGACCTGGTCGATCTCGATGCCTTCGGCCTCTTCGATCCCCTTCGTGTTGGAGGGAAGCGAAGGAAACGCAACCTGCGGCGTGATCCCGCTGACGTCGATTTCTATGACCTCGTCGTAAACCGCGCCCGGGTCGCTCTTGAAAACCTTGAACGGCCTGCGCGCCCTCGGTCTGACGTATTCCAATGCGAGATCGTCCGGCTCCATGATTCCGGCCTTTGCGCCCGCCTCGACGGCCATGTTGCAAATGGTGAACCTGTCCGCCATCGAGAGGGCTGTGATCGCCGGCCCGCTGAATTCCATCGCGCAGTAAAGGGCGCCGTCGACCCCTATGAGCCCTATGGTGTATAGGATGAGGTCCTTGCCCGAGACCCACGCGCCGGGCTCTCCGTCATAGACGAACCTGATGCTCTCGGGCACCTTGAGCCAGACCTCGCCGGTGGCCATCGCGGCGCCGAGGTCGGTGCTGCCGACGCCGGTGGAAAAGGCTCCGAGCGCGCCATAGGTGCACGTGTGCGAGTCGGCCCCTATCACGACGTCGCCCGGCAGCACGAGCCCCAACTCAGGCAAAAGCGCGTGCTCGATTCCCATCCTGCCGACTTCGTAGAAATGCTCGAGGCCGAGTTCGCGGGCGAACTCGCGCATGCGCTTCACCTGCTCGGCGGTCTCGATGTCCTTGTTGGGAACGAAATGGTCGGCGATGAGGGCGATACGCGACGGGTCGAAAACCTTTGGGGAGCCTATTTCCTTGAATGCTTCAATCGCTATCGGGGCGGTAATGTCGTTGCCCAGAGCAAAATCAATTTTGGCATTGATCAGCTCGCCGGGCGATACTTCATCCACACCGGCGTGTGCAGCCAGTATTTTCTCGACAATCGTTGACGGCATAGAACTCTTTCTTTATCTTGAGGCATCTCAAAGTCCATCGCTTGAATTTCCACCGCGCCGGAATATTCTAACACTTCCGGCCGCATTTGCCAAGCATAAAGACAGTGCGCCCAAAATCCCGCCACTCACTTCTATTTCCTGAAGCGAGGCGCGACCTTGTTCTCGCGCGAGACGGCTATTTTCCCGCTACGGACAACTTCCTTTATGCGGAAATCGCGCAGCAGGTTGATCATTCCATTGACCTTTTCCTCCGTTCCCGTCACTTCGATCGTGAGCGAAGACGGAGAGACATCGAGAATATTGCCCCTGAAGACGCCGACTATCTGAATGATTTCAGACCGTACGCTGGAATCGGCGTTGACCTTGATCAGGGCGAGTTCGCGATCTATGAATTCATCCTGCGTCAGGTCCGAAACCTTTATCACGTCCACCAGCCTGTGGAGCTGCTTCATAATCTGTTCGAGTATGGCGTCGTCGCCCTTGACCACGAGCGTGATGCGCGAGGTCGCCGGGTCCTCGGTCTCGCCGACGGACAGGCTGTCGATGTTGAAGCCGCGCCCGCTGAAAAGACCCGCAATGCGAGCCAGAACGCCGAACTGATTTTCAACAAGAACCGAAACCGTATGTCTCATGCGAGCCTCTCAGTCATTTCCCGGCTGATCATTTCCCGGATGGCCTTGCCCGCGGGAACCATGGGAAAAACGTTTTCTTCGCGGCGTCATCGGAGTAGACCCCCCAAGGCCCATGCGACATTATCGCC
>CBDUSG010000648.1:0-2514 GCA_965369575.1 uncultured bacterium
AACCGATTGATCGTATCCGAATACGATGGATCGAATGCAAGAGAGGTTTTCCGCATCGAGGACGGCAAATTCTACTTCGACGGCGAGGAGGGGTGATGGTAAAAGCGATCGTCTGGAAAGAGTGGAGGAGATCCTGGAAGCTCTTCGCCGTTTTCGCTCTTGCGGCCATAGTGCTTCCGGCGCTGCCGGGACAGCTCTTCCCGAATGAGGGCGCGACCGCGCGCGAATTCATGAGATTCATCTGGGCGCTGTTCAGCCTTTTTGTCGGCTCTTTGTTCGGCATGCAGAACAGGGCCGGGACAATTCCTTTCCTTCTCGCCCGGCCGGCGACGAGGCCGTTTCTGTTCAGCGCTCATTACGTGGGCTATCTCACGATGATAGCGGTCCTGATCGTCGTTTCCCTGACGGCCCACTGCGTCCATATGGCTTTCATATCGCCGGATTTCTCCGCTCTCGAGGTGCTCTACGAGCCGAGTCTCATTTTCGGTCTCGCCGCCTGTTTCCTGCTGTTTTCTTTTTCGCTTTTCATAGCCAACTCATTTGTGACGTTCGGCGCCACAAAGGTAGGCGTAGCGGTCCTGGCGCTGCTGATATTGCTGGCGATCGCGCTTTTCGCTTATCCCGGCCGGGGGTCGTCGTCCGGCGACGACATCGCCGTCGTCCGCCGCGCATACAGATATCTCTTCGATCCGGTCAGGATGCCGATAGCATATCTCTCTCTGCTTATTTGCGGCGGCGTGATCTTCGGTGCGCTCAGCCTGTGGGAGATAGCATTCGACGAGATGCGTGATGCAAGAAATCGGCGATGGATAAGGGCGGTGGCCTGCGCTTCCATCCTGTCCGTCGTCTTGGTCATCGGCACGGAAAGAGCTGTCGACAGCGCCAGTGCCAGACCATCGGCGACCGAGTTCACGCGGGTCCTTGCGGGAGCACAGATCGGGAAGTCGGGAAGAAGCATCCTTGCTGTCACCGATGACGCCATTTACGCTCTGTATCCCGAGGCCGATAAAAAGGACTCGATGGGCCGCAATGTCGAGCGAATTGTCAAGACGGGCGGCCGCTCGTTTTTCCCTGCTCCGGGAATGGACAGCACAAGGCTTGTCTTTCTCGACGACAGGCCCGTCTGGGGGCAGGAAATCCGGCTTCTGAGGCAGCCCGCTTACGGACCCAGGACGATATCTCCGAGATATTATGCGCAGCGAGAAACCCTGGGCGCGCCGTTCATGTCACCCGACAACGACAGGATCGCATACATGAGGACCAGCGCTTCGCGATTCAGAAATAAGACCTCTCGCAGCCTCTGGATCACGAAATTCGGGTACCGTGATTACTCCCTTCCGATAAGCGACCACGCCGTTCTGACAGACGACGCAGGGGCCGACCCCGCGGCGGAATGGGAGCCCATAGGGTGGACGCCCGACGGCTACGACTTCATGCTCAGGAAAAAGTCGGCCGGCAAATCCGAGATATGGGCCGTCGACTGGGTCGCGCGCGGGCCGCGCCGATTCCTGGAAGAATTTCCCGAAGCGATCATCACCGAGGACGACCTGCCGGGGAAAGGCGAATGGATCTCGCTGCTCGAACCCGGCGAAAAGGGAAAACAGACGCTCTGGCTGGTCAACTACAAGTCCGGCGAAAGTAAAGAACTGGGCGTGTTCGAAAACCAGCCGGTAAGGGCATGGGAGAAATCCGGCTGGCGGTTCGCATATTCGGAGCCCGGCGGCGGAATGACAATCTGGCACTTTCTTGAGCATCGCCGTCAGAAAAGGTCTGCCTGCCCGCGCTTCCCTCCCGTGCAACAGATCAAATGGCTACATTATAGATATCCGCCCGCCGCCGTCATAGCGGAACAAGGGGCTCCCGGTGCGAAATCCCGGCTTGTTCTGCTCGAACCTTCGAGCTGCGAGATCATCACGCTCGTTGATGATTTCCCCGCGACCGCGGACCAATGGGATTGGATGAGCGCCAACGCCATCATATTTGCAGACGGCGGCGACCTGTGGCAGGTCCAAACGGATGGCACGCGCACTCTGCTCTTCTCGCTCGCCTCGATAACCGAAGAATAATTCCTCCGGTTCCCGCCCTCCCCCGAGCGGCAGCCACACGGCCCAGGCGCTGTCGGCGGCGACTCACCGAGACTCTCACCGCAAGCCGGTTGACCCGGCGATCCCATGTTCGCTATACTCTCACCGAGATGGAATTCAGAAGAAACGAAACAAAACGGTATCTCGCGCTCGCAGGCGCGCTCGCCTTTCTCCTGCTCGTTCCTGTTGTATCGACGAGCGAAGACACGCGGACAGGCGCCGCGCTGAACGTCGTCTTTACGGGCGACGTCAACGGCTATATCGAACCCTGCGGGTGAAGCGAAACGCAGCTGGGAGGTCTTCCCAGGCGCGATACATTCGTGCGCTCGCTGCAGGAACTCACGCCGACGCTTCTTCTCGATAACGGCGACGTGAACCGGGGTTACGGGCGCCAGCCCGAGCTCAAGTATGAGACCGCCATGAAAGCGAT
>CBDUSG010000649.1:0-2508 GCA_965369575.1 uncultured bacterium
TGTTGTCAAGCGTGTTCAGCCGATAGCTTCCTGTAAAATGGTCCGTTCTTCGGTTTCTGACTTTGGTATATGAAGCGAAGCAGCGGCGACTCCTCTACTTCCATCGTGACTACTAACCATCGTTCCATGCATATTCGGCTGGGGCGCCCTGTCGAGGGCGTTCTGATTTGTGTCACATGGGGCTGTCCATGCCGATTCCCTCAAATAGCGGGATTCACCATTGAAGTCAACATTTCCAAAAAGGAGGACGGTGAAAGTAAATACGATCGGGGAACGACGCAAATGTTACGACACTAGGGCTGATGGCCTTCGCCTCGAAAGTGTGCTTCAAACAGGCTGTCAATTTCAAAATTTTCCGCGACCGTCTCAATGAGATCTCGAAACTCAGACGTGTCGGGGAGAGGCCTGAAGGGTTCTCCAAAAAGAGAAAGTATCTCGCTGTCCGGTCTTTTCCTGGCCGCCTGGACAATGGCCCGTTTGCGATTGAGGGAATCCAGATTAGATATCAAATGAGTGAGTGCGGAGAGCGTGCTCGAGCCTTCTTCAGAAATGGGGCGGATGCCGTTTTGTCTCATGCATGCCAGGGACAATGAAAGACAGGTCCGTCGGAATGTCTCTTTGAAGCCGGCCTCACCGAGCATTGTTAATGTCTTGGTAAACTTGGATTGCGCTGATGCGTTTACACCTGATTCCGGTTTCATGGTTGCCTCAGGAGCCTCTAAGGGCAATTCAAGGGGAAGATATGGAGTGTGCAGAAGGACCCGATGAATCAGCAAAATCAAGGCGCCCGGCAAGACTTTTCTTAAGTTCTCCTCGGAATAGTTCTTGTAGATCGTATATAGGGCGTTTCGTTCGCACAAATAAAGATGCTTGCCACCCAAGTATTTCTCTGTGGTACTGAATCCTTTGTGATAAGCAGTCGCTGACGGCACAAAGAGGACTTCGTGGCCCAATATCCATAGTCTCCACCCCAAGTCCGTGTCCTCAAAATAGGCAAAGTAGTCGGCGTCAAATCCTCCGATCTCAATAAATATGTCTTTTCTTATCAGCATAGCGCCACCGCAAGGGAACAGGATGTTTTCAGGTTGATCACTCAAGGATACTTGCTGGATGGGCCGGCCGAAGTCTTTTTGAAACGAATGCCCATAAAAAGTAGTTACCCCTCCGATGAAATCTATTCGCTCCCCATCCCATGACAGGATTTTTGAGCTTGCGCATGCAGTATTCCTGCCTGGCGCCTTGACGGCCTCAACCATGTTTACCAGCCAGTCCGGATCGAGACGAATATCCGTATTTACAAACGCGAGCCACTCATTCTCTGCGTTTGCGGCCCCCTCATTGCACGAATAAGAAAAGCCCTGATTTCTCTCGTTTTCAATGATTCGTGCTTGCGAATAATTTTTGCGCACCCATGTTGCCGACTCGTCCGTGGATCCGTCATCCACGAAGATTACTTCTACCGACTCATTAGGATAGTGAAGGTTCTCGATCGAATCAAAGAGTACCGGAAGATGTTCAATTCCATTGAAATTGGCGATGACTATGGACACCCCTGATAGGCTCATTGAAAGTCCTTTTTCAGCCTGACGCTCACGATCCAAACGGCGGGACAAAAGTGAAGCAGGCGGCGGAGTAAAAGTGAGGCGCCTGGTAAGTAGAGTATAATATTGAGATCATATTGTGTCAAGCACGTGAAGTACTAGCTGCAGGTATATGTCCCCTCCCCTGGGGGAGGGGGGCTTGACTAACGATCAATTGTGTTGACGCCTCTTTCTTTGCTCTTCTCTTAGCTGCTCTGAGCCGGTAGCTTCCTCCGTTGGCCTTGACGATGTGGACCCTGTGCGTGAAGTCGTGAGCTTCCCTTATGATAAAATTTCACATAATATTTGTTGCCTCTCTTGTATATGCTCGCCATATCGTGGTTCCCACTGACTGCGCAAGAAGTTGCAAAAAAATCGCCTGATATCCCAAACGTAGTGACACAGTTTGCGCCACGATGTCAAGAATAAAATGAGCAAGGCCACCTAGATGCTTCTCTAAGCGGCCTATTTGCAACGACTTACACTGTGGAGATGATGGGGATCGAACCCACGACCTTTTGACTGCCAGTCAAACGCTCTCCCAGCTGAGCTACATCCCCGTCCAGGCGAATCCGTTTTCTTTTCGGATCGCCCTTAAAGCCGTATTATACGCACGATTCAATCGCTTGTCAAGCACTCCGGACTACGCCCGAATTCACGACTCATGCATGCGGCGAGAGGAAAAATTCCTTGCGGATGTTGAGAAATCGGGCATATAACGCTCGCCGGAAGGCGGGATGGATTCGTGGCTGCCGTCATGCCTATCGGGTGCATCGGGTGCATCGGGCGCCCCTGCGGAAAGCGTGAGCGACCCTGGTGGTGGATATTGCAGCGACCGGTGTCCGCGGCAATCGTCGTCTTAGATTCGGTGTCGGGCGCACCGCGCGCGCCCAGGGAATCGAAACTCTCCCCTACCCTCTTGTTTCTC
>CBDUSG010000650.1:0-2500 GCA_965369575.1 uncultured bacterium
GAGTAGCGCGACGAATTCGGAACCGATGGCTCTTTCAGCCGCACAGCGAGCTTCCGCCGATCCTCTTGTCGGGCCGGCGTCCGGCGCCGGAACTTTCAATCCCCCTCCCAAGTCGGAACATTGGGAGCGGGATGAGGGTCTGAATGACCCGATGAAAGCGGAACTGGGGCGAGCTCGGCGGGAGATCGACTTTCTGAGAGAAGAAAACCGGTGGCTTCGCTCCAAGGTGATCGGGATGAACGAGGCCCTGACCGACGCGAACCAGACGATTTATTCGTTGAACAGGAAACTGGACGCCATTTTCAAACCTGGAACGGAAGAAGGCCAGACGTTCTGAGAAGCGCAAACCGGCTCATCATATGGCTTTAGGAAAACGGGGACACTCCCGGAAACGCGGCTGCGACACTCATTGCGCCGTGGCGCCGGGGAAGTCCCCTGCGCACTTTGACATTGATCCGCGCGCGGCCGCGCTCGGCCGGGGCCGCACCGGTTGAGAAGAAAAGGGTAAAGCTGATACTATATGGCGAACACATCGAGGCAGATACTTCTGCGTGACAAAGACGAGGCCATAACGCTTCTCGGGGGAAATCGCGAGCACATACTACTCGTGCAGGAGCGCTACCCGGTGAAGATCGTGGATCGGGGCGAGAAGGTGCTCCTAAGCGGGCCCGACGCGGAAGTTGAAGCCGTCCATCGCATTTTCGGCGAAGTGCTTCAGGCTGTCCGACAGGGCAACCGGGTGAACGCCGAAAGCTTCAGATACGCACTCATGGAGGCGGCGGAGAATTCGGGGCCGTCTCTCTCGGACATCATGGCTGAAACTATCACGGTTGCGAACGGCTGCGGGCCCATCCATCCCAAAAGCAAGGGCCAGTACGAATATGTCGACGCGATCCGCTCGTCAGACATGGTCTTCGGGATCGGCCCGGCCGGCACGGGCAAGACTTACCTCGCGGTCGCGATGGGGGTCTCTTCGTTCCTCAGTCGCCAATACGAACGGCTCATATTCACGCGGCCGGCCGTCGAGGCGGGTGAGAATCTCGGGTTTCTGCCGGGTGATTTGCAGGAGAAAGTGGACCCATATCTGCGTCCCCTCAACGATGCCCTCTACGACATGATGGAGGCCGAGACGATCTCTCGCCTGCTCAGCCGCGGGCAGATCGAGGTGGCGCCTCTCGCGTACATGCGCGGGCGCAACCTGAACCACTGCTTCGTCATCCTCGACGAAGCCCAGAACACCACACGCGAACAGATGAAGATGTTCCTGACGCGGCTGGGGCGAAATTCCAAGGCAGTCATTACAGGCGACGTCACGCAGATCGATCTCCCGGCCGGAAAAGCGTCGGGCCTCGTCGAAGCGCAACAGCTCCTCGGCGCAATTGAGGGGATCAGGTTCGTTTACCTTACCGGCAGCGACATAGTCAGACATCCGCTGGTTGCAAAGATCGTCGAGGCTTATGAGCGTCAAGAAACGTCCGCCGGCGCGGAGAGCGAGTAGTGGCCAGCCAGGACCCAAAGAAAAAGCCTTCCATATCGGGGCTTGAAGAGCGTTCCTCGAGATTCAACGCACCGAGTAGCATGAACGTCAGAAACCTCGGCGTGGTATTGCTCTATGTAATAACGCTGTACCTCATCTCGCCCCCCCTCAAGCTTCACTGGATAACTCTCAGAGAGGACGACTACCCGAAAGAATCCGTGCTGGCCGAGGTGGACTTTGAGGTAATGGACCGCGAGGCTACGCGGCTGGCTCGTGAGCAGGCAGCCAACCTGGCGCCGCCCGTTTACGTGCTGGATCCCGAACTGCTGGAGTCCCCCATCGCGGAGGCCGACGAGTTCTTCGACAAGATAGAGCAGGACGCCCTGAACCTCGTTTTCACGTCTGAGGAGCGCGTGGCCCTTATATCAAAATACATGCCCAGCTCCGCGGCGGAAGAGGTCATCAACCTGCTGGCCGAACTCGACAAGGAACGGCTTGACTCGCTGCGATCGGCCTCGCTCGGGGCTATCAGGGAAATATCGGGCGGCGGTGTTTTGAGCGATGTCCCCGGCAGCGCCAAAGAGATTTCGCTGTATGACAAATCCGAGCGAAAGTGGCGGGTTGTCAAAGTCGAAGCCCTCCTCACTCAAAAAAAGGCGCCGGAGGCGCTCGGGAGGATGGCGGCGGAAAAGTTTCCGGATTCCGAAATATTTCAGCAGACCCTTGTCGAGTTGTCGCTTCCTTTCATAAAGAGCACTATCACATTCGACGAGACGCTGATGCGCGACGCTCAGGACGAGGCTCGAAAAGCCATGGCTCCCGTGATGATATCATTCAGGAAGAACCAGGAGATCGTGCAGGCGGGACACGCGATAACAGCGCAGGACATGCTCGAGCTGCGGGCTCACTCGCAGGCCCTCAGCAGGGCCAACAGGATCCAGATATACCTTGGCAACGCCGTGCTGCTCGCGATGATTTTCAGCGGCTTCATCCTGTATCTCCGTCGCTTCCTTCCCGACGTAT
>CBDUSG010000651.1:0-2491 GCA_965369575.1 uncultured bacterium
GTTCTCCTGCTCGAACTCAGGGGGGATCCCATATCGTTTCCACTCGATTTTATGTGCATATTCGCTCGCTCTGTATGGATTCGAACCCTGCCTATGTGGTGGACATTTTCGGGACCCGGCTCCTGCTGGCGGCCACCGCGGGGAGGTTGCCCCCCGTCAGATGCATTGGGCGTCCTGGCCTCTTCATTGCAGCCACCCCTTTTCAATGAGGGATTCTGCGATCATCGCGCCGACAAGATTATGCCCCTCTTTGTTGAAATGACCGTGGTATAGGACCTCTCCCTTGCCGATCGCCTCACGAAATACGGGTGTGAGATCAAGATAGTCTACCTGCTCACCTGCCAGGATCTCGCCGAATCGGCGGCTTGGCTGGTCCATGTCGTATTCGGCGAGGTCTACCTTAAAGCTTTCGGCTGTGTCCTCGGCAACAACCTTGTTGACCTGGAATTCCTTGGGCACGAGCACGAACATCAGGCGGGCATTCAGGGATTCGGCCTGAGCCTTTATCCGGCCGACCAGGTCTTCCGTCACACTCCAGGCATCCTCGATATAGTAAGGAGTTTCCTTGGCCATCAAGTCCAGGATATGAAAATTGGTAGTGTTGGTCATTATGATGGAGCTCTTGGGTATTCCTCTCATTTTCCAGCCTATAGTCCGAAAACGGTCGACAAGAAACCGCGCGGCGTAGCTATGCCGGTTAATGGCTTGCCCTATGCCGGTGGACGAGGAGGCCTCCTCGCTCGCCTGTTGGTCGGGAATGCGATAATAGTTCCAGATCCTTATCCTGTCATTTCTGTGTTGCAGTTGCTGCACCAGAAGATCGGCGTTTTCTCCGACGTCGTTGCCCAGATAGACCTGGACAATAATGATATCGGGGGCGTATTGAGGCCCATAGCGTCGCAGTAATTCCAGATGCTGGCGTTCGCAGTAACCGGAGACACCGAAATGGAACCACTCATAGTCTGTCCGGGTATTGTTCTCGCCCACAAGCCCGCCGGCCACCCGGTAGAACGAGTTTTCCAGGCCGATGTCCCGGTGGGCTTTCACGAAAGAATCTCCCAGCGCGAAAATACGCGTAGTCGAATCCGGTTTCCGCTCGGAGGGCGGATTGGCCTTGTCATCCCAGTAGTACAGCTCATCGCGTGGCCTATGTCCCAATGCAGGATCGTCGATGTAGTTGCTTTCCACGCGGAGCCCGAGGAGCATTGTCAGTTGGGCCCGGCCGCGCGGGTCCTTGATGCGCAAGGCCAACTCCAGTCCGCACAGCGGTACCGACAATGGAATGGCAATAAGAATCAGCCAGAATATAATGCGCTTGGTGCGATTGGGTGCGCCTGAATTTTTTTTCTCCAAAAGATCTCTCCTCCATCTAATTTAGAGGGTGAGCGCTCAGAATAGATTCTTTCGCGTGTATCGTTGACATCGTTTCAGAAATGTCTTCAGGTCTGAAGCCGATCGGATCGAGAAGAAATCTGCAGCCAAGCCTTTTAGCACCCGGAGAATATGCGCTTTTGCCGGCTCTTTGAGGGCGGGAGGAATCTCTTTCAGACTCAGGTATGGATTTTCAAAGAAAACTACATTCCTGCTGATTGGGTTGAACGCATCTGCCCTGTCTGTCTCATAGTATCTGTTCCAGGAGAAACCGTCGTCAAAAATGTTTCCGTTTTCCCTTGCAATCTTCTCAAGCTCGGTCCCGGGATAAATAACAGATGGTGCGAAGAGGAGCCAATCATTCTTATCCGTGTCGTGGAGGATATTATACATTTTGTTCAGAAATGCAGATGTTTTACGGATATCCCGCATGGTTTCTCCCGGATGGCTGTATATAGTGAAAAGGGAGACATGCTCAAAGCCGACCTTGCGTGTGGCCCTGACGGCCTGTTCAATCATCGCGGTGTTGGTCCCCTTTCGTATCGTCTTGAGGATCCTGTCCGATCCCGATTCAATGCCATAACCCAAGGCCACGCATCCAGCTTCCTTCATCAGTCGCAACAGGTCTTCGCTGACTTTGTCAACCCGCAGGCTGCAATACCAGCGGAGCGGCAGCTTTCGACGGATTATCTCTTCACAGACGGCCTTAACATGCGATATCTTGGCCGTGAAAGAATCGTCCTGTATGTTGAGACCCGGGAAATTGTGCTCGTAATGGAGGAACTCGAGCTCATCCACGAACTTCTCCGGATTTCTATAGCGAACCTTGCGATTCAGAGAGTTCGCGCAAAACACGCAACGATAGGGACAACCTCTCGAGCTAATCACGCCGATGGCCCGCGTCGCCTGCTCGACCGAAAGCGTGCCGCCTTGATATTGGTCCAACGCGAAGAGATTCCACGCGGCGGGCGGCAATTCCTCCAGATCGCGGACAACTTCCCTCGGGCGGGTAAATGCGACCGTCCCGTCGGGCTGTCTGAACGCGCATCCCTCGACATCATGAAACTCATGAACCGATCCACGCTCCAGGAACTTTCGTACTACTTCGTATCCGGTGATG
>CBDUSG010000652.1:0-2487 GCA_965369575.1 uncultured bacterium
ATGCAGGCGGCGGGATCGTCGGCGGGCACGAATCCGGCGAACACGGCGACATACTTGTCGCGATAGTAGCCTCCTCTGGAAAGGTCCGGCTTTTGCGCTGTTCCCGTTTTTCCGGCAACCCTGTATCCCTCGATGTCGGCGGCGGTCCCGGTCCCGTAGGCGACAACGCCCTCGAGCATTTCGGTAAGCATTTCTGCGGTTTCAGGCCGTATCGCCTGTCGAACGAACCTCGGGCGGCTGCGCCTGACGCTCTTTTTGGCGGAATCCAGCACCTCCAGAACGACATATGGCTTCATCATGCGGCCCTTGTTGGCGATCGCCGAAAAGGCGGCCGCGAGCTGCAGGGCGGTCATGCTGATTTCCTGCCCGATCGGCAGGGAACCCATCGAGAGACCCGACCATTTCGAGGGTGGATGAACGATACCGCTCGCTTCACCCGGCAGGTCGATACCGGTGGGCGCACCGAAGCCGAATCCCCTGATGTACCCGTAAAGCGCTTCGGGCGGCAGCATGCTGACCACTTTGATCATGCCGATGTTGCTCGATTTCGCCATCACATCGGCAAACGTTATCTCGCCGAGCGGGTGGACGTCGTTGAAGGTGTGCCCGTGGTACCGCATTGCGCCATGTTCACAGAAGACACGATCTTCGGGGGTGATCGCGCCCCACTCGAGTGCCGCGGCGGCGGCTACGGGCTTAAATGCGGAGCCCGGCTCGAATGCATCGATAACTGCGCGGTTTCGAAGTCTCTCGGAGTGGTACGTGGATGGCTCGTTGGGATTGAAAGTCGGTCTGCCGGCCATTGCCAACACCTGGCCGGTTTTCGGCTCGATCACTACCGCCGTGGCGCTTTCGGGCGAAAATTCGCCCATGATCTTATCCAGCGCCTTTTCTGTAATATACTGGATGGACTCGTCGATTGTCAAGACGATGTGATCGCCGTCGCGGGCTCGTTTGACGGTCCGGGCAAGCGCCACGATCTCGCGCCTGGAATTGTCTTTGATCACGATCTGCTTGCCGCTCTCTCCCGCAAGCGCCGAGTTGAATCTGTACTCCAGTCCTTCCAACCCCTCGTTGTCCGTGTTTGAGAATCCGATGACATTTGCGGCCAGGATGCCCTTGGGGTATCGGCGCGAGCTTTCGCTGCGAAACTCGACGCCCGCGAGTTTCATGGCGCTGATTTTTTCCCTCGTTTTCATGTCGAGTCCGCGGCGCAGGTATATGAGATACAGGTGCGAGTTGCGAATCTTGTCTTCAATCCTTCGAGCCGACATCCTGGCATAGGGCGACAGAGCCGCTGCGACCTTTTTCGGGTCGTCGACCTGTCGTGGAGCGACACAGAGGACTTCCTGAACGACCGAGGTGGCTAAGGGTGTCCGGTTACGATCGTAGATAGTGCCGCGTGTGGGGTGAATCGTTATGGCGCTCTTGTGCTGATCGTCGACATAAACGGCCCAGAACTCGTGCTCGAACACTTGAATGGTTACGAGCCTGACGGCGACGGCCGCAAAGCCGGCAAGCAGCAGACACAGGCACAGTTTGGCTCGGAACCTGCCGGGGTGTTCCAGTTTTTCGCCCGCCAGGACCGAGCCGTGAGACTTGAACGCAAAGTCATCGCGCATTTTCAGGTTTTCCGAAGCCGCAATCTGGAATCGGCGGCGGGGAGTGTCGGCGTTCGGTCAGCCGGATTTCCCGCCGGTTCCGGCCGACGCCGTCCTCTCCGCGGCGCTTTTGGATTCTCCGCGCTCTTTCAGAAATCCGAATGTCAGTAAATCAAACAGTCCCTCCGACTTTTTACCTGCCTGCGCATTCCTTTCGATGCCGGGATTGCCCCTCGCCGCCGGGCCGGGCGATCGGATCGGCTCTTCGAGGGCGATCAGCCTGTATTGCTGCGGCGAAATCATTCCGAGTTTCTCTCGAGCAATCGATTCGATGCGTTTTGGAGCCTGCAGTACTTCGATACGGAGGCGAATGGTGTCGTTTTGCTTGGTGAGCTTCCTTTTTTTGGCCTGCAGTTGTTCCACGGGCATGCTGTCGATGTTCGTTCGCGTGTTCTGCCACATGAATATGAACGCCGTGATTATCAATGGCGCGACCATGGGCAGGAAGCGCAGCGCCTCTTTGACGTTGCGCCGGGCCATGCTCCGGGCGCGTCTTTTCTTTTTCTTGGCTTTCCGATTCCGGCTCTTGCTCACGCGCTCGCCTCCGCAACGGTTTTTTCGGCCGCCCTCAGGCGTGCGCTTCGGCATCGGGGATTGGTGAGGATTTCCCCTTCCGAGGGCCTGACCGGTTTGCGTGTTAATATTGTGAGCGCCGGCTTTTTCCCGCACATGCATTGGGGAATCTCGGGCGGGCAGATGCAGCCGCGGGCCCAGCGGGCAAAGGCTCTTTTGACTATCCTGTCTTCCAGCGAGTGGAACGATATAACACAGATTCGGCCCTTGGGTCGGAGGAGAGAGATGCCGTCGTCAAGGACTTTTTTGAGGT
>CBDUSG010000653.1:0-2485 GCA_965369575.1 uncultured bacterium
GAGATGGAGGGCTTTGACATCGAGGCCGTGCTGAACTTCGCGGAGCACTTGATTCTGAATGCGGCACGGCTATGGAGAGAGGCAAACCTCGATCAGAAACAACGGTTGCAGAAGGTTTTCTTTCCAGAAGGAATGACGATCCTGAATAATGAGTTTGGGACTACTGCAACCTGCATGTTTTTCAATCACTTACAGGTCTTGGAGGCTCAAGAATCACTTTTGGCGTCCCCAAGGGGAGTCGAACCCCTGTTGCCGGCGTGAAAGGCCGGAGTCCTGGGCCACTAGACGATGGGGACAATCTCGGGTGAGTGGGGAGGGGATCGAACCCTCGACCACCGGCTTAAAAGGCCGGTGCTCTACCAACTGAGCTACCCACCCGTCCGGGGAAAGCCGAAAGCGGCGCGCGCTCGGCCTTAAAAAAATATGAGCCCTAAATAGCGCCCAAGGCTCATCGTGCCACACAACAATTATACATCTTTTCCGCGAAAAGTCAAATCCTTCGCGCGGCAGGCGCTGAAAGTCAGTCCCTGCGACCGGCTGGCGCTCCCACCCCCGGGATGACAACCGCAGCAGCAAGTGTTAGAATTTATAGAAAAGGCATTTTCGCCTCCGATCCCACCGTCTGAACGACGAGGGCGATTCGGTCTATTGCGGCCTTCGCAAGGCCAAGGCAAATATTACTCCGGATATTACTCAGAGATGAAGATGCGCAGAATCATCCTGGTGGCAATCGTGCTGGCCGTCCTGGCAGGCGGCTGTGAGACGGCTCCGAAAAAGCAGGTTTCCCGGAAATCCGAAGCCGACGCTCCGGTCGGGATCACGGTCGGCGGCGAGGTGCAAGTGCGAGGTCAGTATCTCGACCGCGATTGAAGCTGATCGGGCCGGCTGCGCGGCATAGCTTGCGGGGTTCGGCGAGGTCGTGCAATGCGGATTGCGCGCGCCTTCGTCAAATCTATTCACGATGAGCGACAGGCCGGCTCCGCGATTCGGTTATCGGAAGTTGCGCTCGATTTCGCCGCGACGCACCAGCCCTTTGAGAGCCTTTACCGCGCGGGCGGGCATCGGATAGACCGCGATGCCGTTCTCGCAAAAACTCGCCAGAGCTTCGTCGGCCTCTCCCGAGGACAGCCTGAGCGGAAAGTTTGCGCACACGACTATCGGCTTGGTGAACTCCTGCGCGAGCGGGACCAACTGATCCGCAAGGACGGTCGTGAAGAACGAGAGCACGTCAAGATAGAAGACGATAACCGAATCGACGTTCTCGTCATTCAGCACGCACCGGGCCGCCTCTCCGAACGCGTTCATGTCGCTCATAAAAGCCAGGTCGACCGGATTGCTCCTTATCGAAAGGTCGGGCCAGAGCTCCCGCAGTTTTGCAATGGTGCCTTCCGAGAGCCGCGCCATATCGAGCCCGTGGCTCACGCACAGGTCGGTGAGCATGATGCCCGGCCCTGCCTGAAACGACATGACGGCCACCCGGTTGCCCGCCGGCGGCCTGGTAATGTCGAGAATTTTTGCGATGTCCAGCAGCTCGACGGTGTCCGCGGCCGGCACGATGCCCGCCTGCTCGAATGCCGCGTAATAAAGGTCATGCCTGCCCGAGAGCGAGCCCGTGTGCGACTGCACCGCGCGCGCGGCGGCCTCGGACCTGCCGACTTTCAGGCCGACGAGCGGCTTGCGCAAGGTCAGTCTTCTCGCGGCCTCCATGAGCGGACGCGGTTCCTCGATTCCCTCGACGTACAGCATGATCGTGCGGGTCTCCTCGTCATCGGCGAGGTACTCGATCAGCTCCGGGAATCCGAGATTGCATCGGTTGCCGAGGCCGACGACCTTGTTCATGCCGATGTTTTCGTCGATCGCCTGAAACGCCACAAGGTGGCAGACGCCTCCG
The DNA here is from genome assembly GCA_965369575.1 of uncultured bacterium. GTDB lineage: Bacteria > Abyssobacteria > SURF-5 > SURF-5 > SURF-5 > CBDUSG01. The sequence goes on from CBDUSG010000653.1 coordinate 1,892, forward strand.
CTCTGGCCGAGAATGCTGATAGAGCCCTGCCGCAGGTGGCTGAACGGCGGCGTGAAAGACGCGTTCAGCCTGGCCGCAATGTTGACCATGCCGAACGTGTTCGGGCCGATTATCTTAATACCGGCCTCGTTCGCTATTTGGAGTATTTCTTCCTGGAGGCGTGCGCCGCTCTCGTCCGCAATCTCCGTAAAACCGGCGGAAATTATGACCGCGCCCGCAGCTTTTTTCTTTGCGGACGCCCTGAGCGCGTCGGGTACATGTTGGGCTTGAACCACTATTATGACGAGGTCTACATCGCCGGGAACGTCATGAAGCGATGGATACGCCTCGAGCCCGAAGATGGAATCACCCTTGGCGACTTTGCTGCTGACCGGATAGATTTTTCCCTCGAAACCGATTTCGATCAGGCTTTCAATGCAGCGCGCGCCCATTTTGAAAACATTGTCCGAGGCGCCGACTATTGCGACGGACTTCGGGTGAAAGACTCGATCCAGCGCATCGGCGGAATTTCCCATGCTATCGATCTCCTCGTTTCCATTGCAGCTAGCGTCGTGTCAACCATATATTGTCGGCCTCAGAGTACCCTTCGGGCGA
>CBDUSG010000654.1:0-2482 GCA_965369575.1 uncultured bacterium
GAGAATGCGCTTTCAGCCGGGCGGAAAAGCCCGGCCCGACCGATCCGGAGGCGTTTTCGTTCCTGCCGCCGGCGAGGGAAAAGACAACGGCCACCAGCAGCAGGTTCATCGCGAAGACCAATCCCTCATTCTTCGTAAGCGCGGCGAAAGCTGCAAAAAGCGCGGCCGCAATTATGTAGGCGCGATTGTTCTCCTTTATCCACAGCAATATCGAGAGCGCGCCCATCGCGATATATAAAGCAAGGGCGACGTCCGCGTTTCCTGACGAGGCCCCGCTCCTCGTGCCGGCATATAGGAAAGGCGTGATAAGGAGCGCTGCGAATGATGCGTTGACGGGAACGCCTCGGGCATGCGTGCGCTGAAGCTGATATGAGGCCGAAATCAGCCCGATGAAGAACACCAGGAACAAGAAGCGGACGGCGCGGTCGTCTCCCTCCCCCATATTGTGGAAAACCCACGCGGACGCGATCGGAACCAGCAACGGATATCTCGGATGCGGATGATTTCTGGAGATATCTTCCACCGAATCCGAGAAAATCGTGCGCTCTTCAAACAGAATCTTTGCTTTCAGCCCCCATATTGCTCGCGAGTCGTACTGATACATCGGCCTCGCGAGCAGGTTAAAGGCAACGATAAGCACAACAGCCGCCGCAACGAACTTTGCCGCGGCGGCCGCTATCTTTTCCGGTTTTCGTCGCTCCTGACGCGCGTTTTCCCGTGATTCCTCCCCGCGTTTAAGAGAATCGGATAAACGTCTCCAGAGCGATCTTCCTTTCACAAAAAGGGCTCCGATCGCCATTGGTACAAAGGTCAACGATACGATCTTGAAATTGATGCTCTTCGTCAGCATGAGGGATATCAGGCAGAATTCGGCGAGAAAGCCGAAGCCAAGCCCGAGGCTCAGCGCGAAGCCAAGCGCGGCGTTGCGGGGAGGCCTGGCCCTGAACAGCAGCAGAACAAGGGCGTACCCTGCGAGAAGCACAATGACTACGCATGCCGCGGCCCTAATTAAAGGCGCCATCTTTTTTCGGCTCCTCTATTCTGTTCATTTCGAGCGCCTTGGGACTATAGTAGTGGACCGTCCAATGAATTTTTTCGAGATCGTCTCTGTCGACAGCGGTCTTGCGGGGATAGAGATAATAATTCAGGATATAGACGTTCCCCATCGAATTCGACACGATCAGCACGTCTGCGTCCACGGGGATCTCCCGTGTGCATCTGGCTATGAATTCATGGTCTTCGACCGAGTCGAGCTTTCCGCCGAACATGGCGGTTCGCCGCTCCTCGTTCGTCTTTCCCCACAGCAGAGGCATATCCTGAATGATAAGGCGGGCTTCGCGTGTCAGGGGCGCGAGGACGACAATTATTAGATGAAGGAAAAGCCCAAGCAGGAGGGCTTTTCCCAAGAGATTCTCCGATTTCGCTTCGGGCATCGGCGCTGTCCGCAGGTGTGACCCAATTTTCAAGTCGCCCGCGATTCGGGCGGGCGTCCAACCGGGCTATTGTATGTAGCCCAGGGGCTTCATTTTTTCCATAACGTCTTTGGGCAATTTATTCGCCCGGACATTTGGGGCGCCGCTATCTGCCCGAAAGCCGCTGTTTATTATGGCCGATTCCACTAAAGTGTCTTCCAATATCTTATGGTATTTGCTCGCCAGCTCCTTGTTGCGGTCGTATATGTTCTCCTTCTCTCCCGGGTCCTTCTTCAAATCGAAAAAGGCGTATTGGGGGATGTTCGGAAAGGAGACGCCCTGCTGCGCTCCATCCGGGTTCTCGGTATAGATGTATTTGTATCCATCGAGCCTCACGGACTTTTGCTCGGGCCCAAATGCCGTGGCTTCGCTGAGCGCCGGGGGATCATATTCGCGCTTTCCGGTTCTCATGAGGGGAAGAAGGCTCGCGCCCTGGATCGGCCCGTCATGGCTTATGCCAAGGTGGTCCAGGATCGTGGGCAGCACGTCGGTAAGCCTAACCTGGTTTTCCAGCACCCTCTTTTCCGGCCTGAGCCCGGGGACATGGAAAATCAGCGGAACCCTGATGAGTTCGTCGTAGACGGTGTGGCCGTGATCCACATTGGATATCTGCGGAACCGGCTTGGGCGACTTCGGCGGGATCCTGTCCTGCTCGCCGTAGTGGTCGCCGAAGTCCTCGCCGTGGTCGCTGACAAAGACGATAATCGTGTCGGAGAGCAGCTCCAATTCCTCGAGTTTCCTTATAAACACGCCGAAGAACTCGTCGGCGCGCCGGATATCCCCGTCGTAGAGGTCGATCCTTCGCTCGTTGAAGTCTTCCGCGTCCGATTGCGATTGAAAGTAGGCCTCTTCATAAGGGTCGTGGCATTCGTAATTGTGAAGGAACATGAAGAACTTGGAGCCCCGATTTTTCTCGATCCACTCAGTCGCATGGTCGAATATCTTCCGCGTGCCGTCCTCGTGGGGCTCCCACGGAAGCCACGGGAACTCGGCGTTGACGAAACTGTCAT
>CBDUSG010000655.1:0-2476 GCA_965369575.1 uncultured bacterium
CCGAACATCATGCCCTGGTCGCCCGCGCCCTGCTCGTGACCTTCTGTGGCGGTGACGCCCTGGGAAATGTCGGGAGACTGTTTTTTCAGCGAAACGATTACAGCGCACGTATCGGCGTCGAAGCCGTAGCTGGCGTCGATGTAACCGACGCTGTGAACTACTCCCCGCACGATGTCGGTTATGTCCACGCGAGCGTTGGACGTTATCTCGCCGGCGACGAGGACCATTCCCGTGGTGACGAGCGTCTCACACGCGACGCGCGAAAACGGGTCCTGCTCCATCATAGCGTCGAGAACGCCGTCGGAGATCTGGTCGCTGATCTTGTCGGGATGCCCTTCGGTGACCGACTCGGACGTAAACAGATGGCGTCCCTTCTGAGTTTTGTCTTTCACTGTATCTTCTCCTTGCTCGAAAATGACGGCTTTGTCATGATGAACAGACAAAAAGCTTCTGGACGATCTTCACCGGATGGGAGATTTCCCCACGACAAGCGGCAGGAGCTGACGGTCACGAATCAAGATCGGACAATATACGGTCGACACGACACTAGCGTTTGAACTGGTTGTTCAGCAGGTTGCAGTCGAGCTTGATGCCGGGCCCCATCGTCGAAGATAATGTGGCGACGCGAACATACTGCCCTCTCGCCGCGGACGGCCTCGCTCTCGCGATAGCCTCAAGAACGGCGACGGCGTTGTCGAATATCTGGTCTTCGCTGAATGAAACCTTGGCCAGCGGCGCATGGATATTCGCACTTTTGTCCACTCTGAACTCTATCTTGCCCGCCTTGATTTCTTTGACGGCCTTGGCCACTTCAAAGGTCACGGTGCCGGACTTGGGCGACGGCATCAGCCCTCTGGGCCCGAGGATGCGCCCGAGCTTGCCCACGCTGCCCATCATGTCGGGCGTCGCTATCGCGGCGTCGAATTCGAGCCAGCCCCCCTTCACTTTCTCGATCAATTCATCCGAGCCCACGGCGTCGGCGCCGGCCTCTTTCGCCTCGCTCTCCTTTTCCCCCTTGGCGAAAACCGCGACGCGCACTTCCTTTCCCGTGCCGTGCGGGAGCGAGGCGGTGCCCCGAACCATCTGGTCCGCCTGCCGGGGATCGACCCCGAGCTTCAAGGCTATCTCGACGGTCTCGTCGAACTTCGCGCGCGCGGCCTTTTTCACTATGCCTATGGCCTCGCGCAGGTCGTACTCTTTGGCGGTATCGAGGTCCGCGACCGCGGCGGCCATCCTTTTGCTGATACGATTAGCCATCTCCCATGTTCCTCCTGAATCGGGGCGCGCCCTATCCGCTGACCTCGATGCCCATGCTGCGGGCGGTGCCTTCGATTATCCTCATCGCGGCTTCGACGTCGGCGGCGTTGAGGTCGGGCATTTTCGTCTTGGCGATTTCGCGAACCTGCGCGCGTGTGACGACGCCGACTTTCTCCCGGTTGGGCTCGCCCGAAGCTTTCGCTATCTTGGCCGCTTTTTTCAGCAGCACGGACGCCGGCACTGTTTTCATTATGTAAGTGAAGGATCGGTCTGCGTAGACCGTGATCTCGACGGGAACGATGAGGCCCTGCTTGTCCCTGGTCTTGTCGTTGAACGATTTGCAGAACTCCATGATGTTAACACCGTGCTGGCCGAGGGCGGGACCCACGGGAGGGGCCGGGTTGGCCTTGCCGCCGGGGACGTGGAGCTTGATCATCGCCAATACTTTCTTCGCCATCTTATCTGAACTCCTTGGGGGTTTATGTCTTTTCGACCTGCCAGAATTCGAGTTCGACCGAGGTCAGCCTCTCGAAAATCTCGACCATCACCTTGAGCTTGCCGCGCTCGGCGTTGACCTCGTCGACGCAGCCCATGAAGTTCGCGAACGGGCCTTCGATTATCTTCACCCGTTCGTCTTTCTCGAATTCCACTTTGGGCTTGGGCTTTTTCTGCTCGCCGCGCATCTGCTGGAAGATCGATTTGATCTCGTCGGTCTCGAGAGGCGTCGGCTCCTTGCCGGAGCCGATGAATCCGGTGACGCCGGGCGTGGTGCGGACGAGATGCCATGTTTTGTGGGAAAGTTCCATCTGCACAAGGACATAGCCGGGAAAAATCTTGCGGCTGGTGATGCGTTTTTTCCCGCCCTTGACCTCGGCGACTTCCTCGGAGGGAACCAGCACCTGGCCGACGATGTCCTCGAGGCGTTCCTGTCTCACCCTGTTCTCGAGGCTCTGCTTGACCTTGTTCTCGTGCCCCGAGTGCGCGTGTATGACATACCACTTCTTATTCGGGTCCTCTACGTAGGAAGGGAGGGCAGCAGCAGCCTCGGCAGCCTCATCTTCCTCGGCCTGCGCCTCGGTGTCCGCGGTCTCAGGTTCTTCGGCTTGCGCCTCGGTGTCGCCATCGGCTTTCGCCTCGGCCTGCGCCTCGGCCTGCGCTTCGGGCTCGCCATCGGCTTTCGCCTCGGCCTGCGCCTCGGTGTCGACATCAGCCTCCGGCT
>CBDUSG010000656.1:0-2439 GCA_965369575.1 uncultured bacterium
CCGCTTTGATGCCATCAATTGAGAAGGTGTGGGAGACGAATCTGGAGCCGGGCTCACTGGAGACAATCGCGTGTTTGACTCTCGGATGACAGGGCTTAAGCAGAATACTTCTGAGATCGATCTGTTGAAAGACGCGAACGAGCGGATCTTTGCCGAGACGTGTAAAGACGATGTTGCCGTCTTCGACGGTCCGGCCTGGCTCGATCAAAAGCAGATCATCAATATGAATATCGGGCCACATCGATTCATCTTCGGCTATGATAAAAAACGCGGCACAGTCTTTGCACTCGGTGAAGATGAGTTTTTCTTGATGCTCGGCTGGATAACTCAGGTCGGTCAGGTCTTCCCAATCGGCGGCATCGGTGATCCTGAGGGCGGGCAGTTGTCGCAGGCTTTGCGTCTGGACGTAACCGGCGAGGTCTTCGGCTACAGTCCAGCTCCGGAGTCCGAGGAACTTTTGCCTGTTCTCCCGGAGAGCATCGGCGAGTTTGGCGAGGGTTTCAGTTGACGGAATATGCCCCTTGCCCCGCTCGATTTTGGAGAGATAGCTAGGATCGATGTCGGCTTCGACCGCGACATCCTCTTGCGTCAGCCCAAGCTCTTTTCTCCGGGCACGGATATAGCGGCCAAAATCGCTTGTCTTCAGATATTTATCCACGGCCAGTCCCATTATTCTAACATTATATACTTTCCTTGACAAGCCGGTCAACACAATATCTTGTGAAACTGTACTTGACAACATGCATATATTGTGATATCATCTTGAATGAATGCCAGAAGGGAGTAAAAAATGAACACCTTTAACGGCGCTTTACTGAAATCCCTGCGGGAAAATAAGAACTGGCGGAAAGAAGAGCTTGCTGCTATGGCAAAATGCGCCCTCCAGACGATCCACAACGCCGAAAATGGAAAGATGCCACAGGCGCCCCTGATATTCCGGTTTGCTCGGATATTCGGGGTGCCTATGGAAGATTTTTTGGCCGAAAACATGAATGAATGCCCGCCAGATAATTCTGAGGCTGCACGACAGGCCTCCTCCAGCGCTCCTGAGGACATCTCGGGCCGGGCCAACGCCAACCCCTCGCATACAGGCAAAGAGCTTACAAGCTGAATATGGACGTCAAACGCGAAATCGAATATCTGACCACGAAGGAGGCGGCGGCTCTGCTGCGAATCCACAGGCGGACGCTCGAGAAGGTCCGCAAACCCGACCAGTTCCCGCGCTACGCGGCAATGAACGAAATCCTGAATCCGTCCCGATCGCTCGGCAATGGGGGCGCCTGGCTCTATCCCCGTCGCAATGTCGAGCTGTGGATCAAGAAAAGTTCGGCCAATGGCCTCACGCCTGCCGAAATCGACGAGCTCGCCGGGATCGTGGGCGAGGCCCCGCCTTCTGCCAGTCGGAAAAAATCTCATAAAGCCGGCATTCTCCATTTCAAAGCTCCCAAACGCGGCAAGCGGCCAAGCAAACGCGCGATAGGAATTGTACCCGACGCATGAGGATCCGGGCAATGGGAAAAAAGTTAGAAATTCCTGTTGGAATTCTGCAACAAAAATAAAGGAGTGGAAATTGTTGCGACAGAATACCACGGCTTATAAAGCGCAGATCGAGCAGGCGATTGCGGACTTTATCCGGGGAGAGGGCATGAATCGAAATACCCTGGCCTCGATGGTCGGAGCGGATGAAAAACAGTTTTACAACATGCTCGGCGGACAGCAGTCGTGGAAGTGGCCGCTGCTGTTCAGGACCTATCAGGAAATCAGGCTGCGGAGCGAACCGCATGCGGCGGCTCTCGCCCGGGCGATCCTCGATGATCCGCAGATCACGATACGGAGCGAGGCGGACACCCGGCGCGAACGGCTCATGGAAGTTGTTTCACGCGCCGGCCAGGCCTGCAGCAACGGCGCCGACGATGCGGAACTGTCGGATGCGCTTATCGAGCTTGGGTTGCAGTTCAGAAAGCAAAGGGGCCGGTGACAAGACTGGACGGCGTCCAGAAGGCTTCATATCCTCAGTCGGTCGCGCGGGGTCTCGGGCGGGTCCTGGGAGAACTCGGATCGAAGGCCCCGCGCGGCCGATCCTCCAAACACGGCGGGGGTAAAAGATGAACGACCGGGAACTTGACAGCGAGTACGAAGTCATGCGGAACATTCTCGCCCGCGAGGATACGCAAGTGCTGGCCACCGACACCGAGCTGAAGATTACAGGCCCGGTGGCCTTGTTGGAGGAGAAGGAGCGGCGGGCAATTCGGAATATGCTCCGCAAGTACAGGAGGAGGTCGGGGGAATGAACTCAGCGGTCAGGCGGTTCATTTGGCGAGTGCTCGAGGGTGAGAAAATCGAGCGGGCGGAATCGCTCGGCATAGTCACGCTCTCGGCGGCTGACCTGCGCAACCTCGCCAGATGGGTCGAGCGGAAGGCGCTGGCCAACGGCGAGCG
>CBDUSG010000657.1:0-2436 GCA_965369575.1 uncultured bacterium
AGCGGCGAGCGAAACGGCGAGGACCCATTCGTGATCGCCGGCGGCCCCTGCGCGCTGAATCCCGAGCCGATGGCCGATTTCATCGACGCGTTCGTGGTCGGAGAGGCCGAGGAGGCGATAATCCGGCTGCTGGAGGTCTTCGATGAGTTCAAAATAAAAGGCGGCTCGCGAAAGGATCTTTTGCTGGAGTGGGCGCAGCTCGACGGTGTTTATGCGCCTTCGTTGTACGAGCCGAAGTATGGCGGCGGGAAATTCGAAAATCTTGTCTCGACCGATGACGCTCCGGATGCCGTAAGCCGCCTGTGGATACAGGACCTGGAATCCGCGCCTTTTCCGACCGCGCCGCCCGTATCCTTCATCGAGGCCGTTCACGACCGCTATGCGGTCGAGATAATGCGCGGCTGCACCAGGGGATGCCGCTTCTGCAACGCCGGTATGACCTATCGCCCCGTGCGAGAGAGGAGTCCGGAAAGAATCTGCAGGCTGGCGCGGGACGGTCTCGACAATACCGGGTACGAGGGCATAACGCTGGCCTCGCTCAGCTCGACGGATTACAGCCGGATAGAGGACCTCGTGAACCGGCTGACCGACGAGCTCTCCGAGCGCCATGTCTCCATTTCGCTGCCTTCGCTCAGGCTCGACAGCTTCTCGGTGGGTATCGCCGAGCGGATTCAGGAAGTGCGAAAAAGCGGGTTCACGTTTGCGCCGGAGGCGGCGACGGAACGGCTGCGGCGGGTCATTAACAAGGACTACGCCGAGGAGCGGATGTTCGGCTCGCTCGAGGACGCGCTCAGGGCCGGATGGGACGTCTTCAAACTATATTTCATGGTCGGCCTGCCCACGGAAACCGAGGAAGATATCGCCGCCATCGCCACCCTGATAGACAAGATCCGCCGGATGGGCCGCAAGCTCCGAGGCAAAAGATTCCGCACCAACGTCAGCCTGTCGGCCTTCATTCCAAAGGCGCACACGCCGTTTCAGTGGGAGAACATGGTTGACGCGGAGTCGCTTGAGAACAAGTATCGAATCATAATGTCCAGGATACGGCGTCGCGACGTAAAGATAAGCTGGCGCCCGACCGAGCTGTGTCTGCTGGAGGCGCTTCTGTCGCGTGGCGACCGGCGCGTTGGTGCTGTGATATACGGCGCGTGGCGCAGGGGGGCGCGGTTCGACGGCTGGACCTCGGAGCTGGACGCCGAACACTGGAAGGGCGCTATGGCCGAGAGCGGGATCGAACTCGGCAGCATCTCGAATTTCCCGTACGGCGTCGGCGATGCGCTGCCATGGGACCATATCCGGACCGGAGTTTCGAAGCGCTACCTGGTGAAAGAGCTGGAGCGCTCGCGCTCGGAGGAGTTTACGGCCGACTGCAGAGACAAATGCCTCGGATGCGGAGTCTGCGCGCATGTGGATATATCGCATTAAATACTCGAAGCGGGGCGGCATACGCTTCATCTCGCACCTGGACACGATGAGGGCGCTCATTCGCGCGCTCAAACGTGCGGGCGTTCCGTTCGCGTATTCCGAAGGCTTCAATCCGCGGCCGAAAATCAGCATGGGGCCCGCGCTGCCACTCGGCTACGAAAGTGTGTGCGAGCTTGCCGACATAACGTTGACGGCTTCGATCGCTCCGGAATCGCTGCGGGAGCGGCTTGCCCGCACCATGCCCGAGGGCCTCGCACTGCTCGAGATCGAGTCGCTCAGTAGCTCGTCGCCGCGGCTCTCGCGTGCATCATCGATCTGTTATGTGCTAGAATTGCCGGAGGGGGGAGGAAGCTTCGAGGGAGCCGAATCGCTTGTTCGGGAGTTCAATCAGAAGGATGCCGCTCCCGTCGAGCGGATTCGAAAAGATAAGGCCGGCACGGTCGATGTCAAGCAATTTACGAAGGATGTGCAAGTTGTAGCCGAAGAGGATTCCTGCCGGCTGCGCGTGGAGATACTTCTCGGTGAGCGGGGAAGCTGCAGTCCGACCGAGGTCGCCCGGGCGATCTTCGATCTGCCGGAGGAATCCGCCAAATGTCTGAGGATCACGAGAACTGACATTAGATTAAATGGTCGCTGACCAACGGATATCTGATATGAGAAAAGCAAGAAAGAAACGGACAAAGAAGACCGGAAAAAAATCGCAGAAGCTCCAGCGCGAACTTATAGCGAGTGTGGACTCTCGCGAGGCGAGAATCGCATTGCTCGAGGGAGGCAAACTTGTCGAGCTGTTCAGCGAGCGCGCGAGCGAGCGCAGGCTCGTCGGCAACATATATAAAGGGACGGTCAGGACCGTGATTCCCGGCATAGAGGCCGCCTTCATCGATGTCGGCCAGGAGAAAAACGGTTTTCTTCACGCCGCCGACGTTACGGATGCGCATGACGAATACGACGAGGTGTTGGGGGACGACTCGAAGGTCACGGCGGTCCGGGTGCGCAACGTCAAGACCGACG
>CBDUSG010000658.1:0-2431 GCA_965369575.1 uncultured bacterium
CATTGACCGCAGGTCGGCGCCTGAACAAAAGCCCCTGCCCGCGCCTGTTATGAGGACCGCCCTGACGTCGCGGTCCGCCGCAACCGCGTCGAACACGGCGTTCAGCTCTTCGAACATCTCTCGGTTCATCGCGTTAAGGATTTCGGGCCGATTCAGCGTTATGGTCGCCACAGAATCCGTGAAATCGTACTTGAGCGTCGTATATCCCATTGTTGCCTCCAGAATCGTTCTTGCCTGTTGGGGTAGATATTCCCGGCGATGGACCGGGGTCGAGCCAAGTAATCGCCATATCAGATAATATCAGATCAGGCGGGCGTTTGCAAAAAAAAGCCGGGACGCCTGCTCGTGGACGTCCCGGCGCGATTCCTTTTCTCATATTTCCGGCAGGCGGCGAGTCGCCGCCGACATGAGATGCTGCGCATCTCTGTTCCTGACGAGTATTGACAGCTTAATCCGTTTATGTGCGAGTGAACGCGCCTGCCTCCGGTAGATGTCAAAAAAACGTTGTTTAATAACCGGCCATACTGATTCAGTTCCAACGAGAACCTGTCCCATGCGATAGCCACATAGGCGACGCAAGGATACGAAGTATCCGTGGATGGGGGCTCCGCCCCCCGCCGCCGACATATCATACAGGACTCTGAGGCCGACAATATACGCAACAATATACGGTTGACACGACACTGGTTGCGGCCCGTCTTTGCAAAACATAAACGGAATATGAAAGAATAAGGCGGCTCCCGGTGGAGCGAAGAGGTTATTTATGCCAGTTGAAACCGATTTCCTCGTGCTCGGCAGCGGTATCGCCGGCCTGACATACGCGCTGAAGGTGAGCGAATTTGGCTCTGTCGCCGTCGTCACCAAGAAGGATCGGGCCGAGTCGAACACGAACTATGCGCAGGGCGGCATCGCGGCCGTCACGAGTCCCGCCGACAGCATCGAGGCCCACGTGGCCGACTCGCTTGCCGCCGGCGCCGGGCTATGCCGCCGGGAAGTGGTCGAGGTTGTCATCGAGAGCGGTCCCCGACTCATCGAGGAACTCGTCGCCCTCGGCGTGCGGTTCACTCGCTCCGAGGCGGGTGACGGCGGGGAATTCGACCTCGGGCGCGAAGGAGGCCATTCCGTCAATCGCGTCGTGCACGCGCGCGACTTCACCGGGCGCGAGATCGAGCGCGCCCTCCTGAGCGCGATATCGCAGAAACCGAACGTGAAGATATACGAGAATCATGTGGCCGTCGATCTTCTGACGCTGGGCAAGCTCGAGCGACGGCGCACTCGGACCGATATATGCTTTGGCGCCTACGTGCTCGACAGGCGGAGCGGGGATGTGCGCCCGTTTGCCGCGAAAGTGACGATGATCTCGACCGGCGGTCTCGGCAAGGTATATCTGTACACGTCGAATCCCGACATCGCGACCGGCGACGGCGTGGCGATGGCCTATCGCGCGGGCGCCTCGATCGCCAACATGGAGTTCATCCAGTTTCATCCGAGCTGCCTTTACCATCCCGCCTCCAAGAATTTCTTGATCTCGGAGGCGGTCAGGGGCGAAGGGGGCGAGCTTGTCGGGCTGGACATGAAGCCGTTCATGAGCCGATACGACCCCCGCGGCTCTCTCGCCACACGTGACGTTGTCGCCCGTGCGATCGACAGCGAGATGAAAAAGACGGGCGCCGACTGCGTGTACCTTGACATTACCGGCAGGCCCGCAAGGCAGATCATTGATCGATTCCCGAATATCTATGAGAGCTGTCTCCGGTTCGGGATCGATATTACGAAAGAGCCTATCCCCGTCGTTCCCGCCGCTCACTATTCCTGCGGCGGAGTTCGAACGAACATAGACGCCGAGACCGACGTCTCCATGCTTCTCGCGTGCGGCGAGGCCGCATGCACCGGGTTGCACGGGGCCAACCGCCTGGCCTCGAACTCGCTGCTCGAGGCGCTCGTGTTCGCCGACCGCGCGGCGGCCCGGTCCGGCCGGTTACTCGAGGAGGCCGTCGACGTCGGGAGGCCGGAGCTGCCGCCGTGGGAGTCGGGCCGCGCGTCGAACCCGGATGAGATGGTCGTGATCTCGCACAACTGGGACGAAGTGAGGCGCTGCATGTGGGACTACGTCGGCATAGTTCGGACCGACAAGCGGCTCTCGAGGGCCCTGCGCAGGATACAGAATCTGCAGGATGAAATAAATGAATATTATTGGGATTTTCTTATAACGGCCGACCTGCTGGAGCTGCGCAACATAGCCACGGTCGCCGAGCTTATTGTCCGCTCGGCCCTGAGACGCAAGGAGAGCCGCGGCCTGCACTACACGCTCGATCATCCCAACTCCGATCCCGACCCGGCACGAGATACGCTGCTCCCCTAGTGGGGAGGCGCCCCTGTTGCGCAGTGCCGGATCGTGCTGCGCGGGGGCCCCGACTTGAGGGGGTGGCCG
>CBDUSG010000659.1:0-2430 GCA_965369575.1 uncultured bacterium
GCAACTTGCCCCCCACAGGGCTCTGCCCCCCGACACTAGAGCCCCATCTGCTGCGCGACCAGTTCCCGATGGAAATCGGGGTCGCCGAACATTTGCTCGGCGGCCTTGGCGCGCTTATAGTACAGATGAAGGTCGTGCTCTTCCATAAAGCCGATTCCCCCGTGCACCTGATGCCCGAGCGCCACCAGCCTGCGGTGGGACTCACCCACCCATGCCTTGCACATCGCGGCATGCTTTTCGAACGGGAGCCCGGATGCGATTCGCCACGCGGCCTCGTAGGTCATGAACTTGTTGGTGTCGGCGTATGTGAGCATGTTGGCGCAATGATGCTGGACGGCCTGAAAAGCGCCGACCGCGCGGCCGAACTGCTCGCGGTCTTTGACGTAGGTGACCGCCATCTCGAGCACTTTCTCGGCGGCGCCGATCATCTCGGCGCTCTTGGCGACGGCCGACATCAGCAGCGTCTTTTGAAGGATCGGCCATCCCCCATTGATTTCGCCGAGAGCGTCACTCGCGGGTACCGTGACGCCGTCGAGGACGACCTCGCACTGCTTATCGCCCGCCATTGTGTCCAGGAGGGCGACGCTGACTCCGGCGCTCTTGGCGTCGACCAGGAACAGGCTGATGTCTTCGGATGCCGACCCGGTCCTGGCGGCGCAGATTATCGTGTCCGCCACGTGCGCATCCGGCACGAAGAGCTTCGTTCCCGAGAGGACATAGTCGTCGCCCTTGGGCTCGGCGACCAGATTTATCCCTTCGGGAGAGTATGTCCCGCCTTCTTCGAGCCATGCCAGTGTCAGGATTCGATTCCCCTCGGCGAGGTCGGGCAGGATTTGCTTTTTCTGTTCGTCGGTTCCCGCCTCGATAATCGTGAGTGCGCCGAGAACGACAGTCGAGAAGAAAGGCCCCGGCAGGCAGAAGCGCCCCATTTCAGACAGGAGTACCGCCAGATCGAGGAAATTCATTCCGGAACCGTCATACTCTTCCGGAACCGGCAGGCCCATCCATCCCAGTTCGGCCATCTTGTGCCAGAGTTCCGGCGTGAAGCCTTTTTCGTCCTCCACCATCTCTCGCACGAACTCGGCGGTAGACTCGCCGGCGAGAAACTTGTGCGCCGACTCCTTGAGCATATTCTGTTCTTCGTTCAGATCGTAATTCATCTCTATAATCTCCTCATCACTTGCGCGGGAGCTCGAGTCCCCTCAGGGCCATGATGTTTCTCTGGATCTCGGAGGTTCCGGCATAGATCGTCTCGACGACGCTGCTGCGATAGTAATGCTCGACCTGCCCGGCGAGGGCCGCCCACCTCGATCCCTTCTTGAGTTGACTGAACATGCCCAGCACTTCTGTGCCCGTGTTCGCGATGTGCTGGGCCGCCTCGGTGGCGAACAGCTTCTGCATCGACGCCTGATAGTTCGGCACCTGATCGCTGTCCAGCAAGTGCGCAAGCCTGTAGTAGAGGTGCTTGTTGGCCTCCAGCTCAATCTCCATCTGTGCGAGTTTCTGGCGAATCAGCGGATTCTTGGAGAGCGGCTTTCCGTTGACCTCTGTTTCGCGCGCGTATTCGACGATCTGGTCGAACAGCCGGCGGTAGGCCGCAAGCGGGAACATCCTTTCGAAATCCAGCGCGTGCATCAGATAATAGAACCCGGCATTGACGTCGCCGACAAGGTTTTTCTTCGGCATTTTCACGTCGTCATAGTAGACCTCGTTCGTCTGCCATCCGGCCATCGTTATCATCGGCCGAATCGTGATGCCGGGGCTTTTCAAATCCACGATCATTATCGACATGCCCCGGTATTTGCCGGCATCGGGATCGGTGATGGCCGCCAGCCAGTGGTAGTCGGCCACGTGGGCGTGAGTGTTGAACGTCTTCTGGCCGTTGATCGTGTAGAAGTCGCCGTCGTCGACTGCGCGGATGCTCAGGGACGCCAGGTCCGAGCCCGCCTGTGGCTCGGTGTAGCCGAGGCAGAACTCGACCTCGCCGCGCGCTATGGTCAGCAGCCATTCCTTCTTCATTTCCTCGCTGCCGAAATGCATGATCGTCGGGCCCGCCATGTGCGCGGCAACGAAGCTCAGCGGAGATCCCGCCATCGCCATTTCCTCTCGTATCGCAAAGGCTAAAGTCGAGGAAGTCCCCAACCCGCCATATTCTTCCGGCCAGTTGGGCGTGAGCCATCCGTTGGCCGCAAATTTCCGGATAAACTTCCGTCCTTCAGGCGCCCCGTAGATGGCGCCCATGTTCTGCGTTTCCTCGCGCAGTTCCGGAGTCGACTCGGATTGCAGAAACTCGCGCACCTCACCTAACAGCCGCTTCTCCTCCGGCGAAAAATCAAAATCCATCGTCCGCCTCCTCCCGTGTAGAAACCCTGGTTGGCGCCTCGCACCTTCCGGCTGTACGACGCGCCTCCCTTCGAGCGCTATATCGTC
>CBDUSG010000660.1:0-2422 GCA_965369575.1 uncultured bacterium
TTTTTCTCCATGCGGGCAATGAGCAGTCCGCTCTGTTGCGCGGTCCCGATCGAAGCCTGTAACAATACGATTGCGGATAATACTGCGGCGACCGTGAAAGGGCTTCTGATAAGCCGCATTGCATTTGACGTTATTCGATACCAGAGGGTAGGCATTGATCTTGTCACTGGTAGCGTCATAATTTCTGTCAGGCGCGGCAATAAGGGCGCCGCTACTTTTTTGCGAGCTCTTTCTGGACCAGGGCGGACAAATTTTCAAACGAGATCGTCCCGACTTTGGCGAAAGAAATTCTCCCGTCCCTGTCTATGATGTATATGGTTGGAGTCCCCTGCACGCCATACGGGTCGGCTATTTTCAGCAGATCCCCATCGGGTTCGTCCAGCAGCACATTCAGTTCGAGGCTTTCATCATCGAGGAAGCCGCGTATGGCGCCTGCCATCTCTTCCCCATCCATGTTAACGGCGTAAAATTCGAGCCCTTTCTTGCGATACCTGAGATAAACCTCATTGTATGCAGGCATCGAGTTCCTGCAGGGGTCGCAATAAACCGACCAGAAGAGCAGGACTATAACTTTCTTGCCCACTTGGTCGCCGAAGTCGAAGCGCTCTCCATAAAGGTCGGCGACCTCGAAAAGGGGCGCGTCGTCGCCCTCTTTGAGCATCACGATGTCGTCGATCATCGGCGTAAAGGCGCCCTCATCCACTTCGGCAAACTGTGGCGGTTTTGCCGTGGCGCACGACGTTACGGCCGCACACATTCCTGCCAGCAGGACGAAAACCGCGAAGAGTCTAATGTGTCCGATCAGGGGCATCGGCTCTCGATTCCGTGAAACTTTCACGCGAATTCCCCGGGTGCAATGTTTATTCTCGATTTTCGAAATCCTGCGTCTCGCTCGACTCAATTTCCCGACCCCCGCCGCTGACGGTCTGAGTCTGAGGTAATATGAATGATACACGGAAGTAACAACACATTAATTTACCACATGCCCCATCCCAAATGCAATACTCTCGCCTTCTTGTCATCCTCCCGAAAAAATGGAGGAAATGCTTCGCTGCTCGAGGGGCGCTCGGCGACGGACGCAATGAGGACCGACACGTCTGTGGCCGCCGTATCCGGCGCGGCCCTCATCGAGGAGTCTCGGCGGCTTCCCCGCCCAGGTATTGAAAAATCTGGACCCTTGTGTTGTAGGAATCCGACACGTAAATGCGGTCTTGCTCGTCTATGAAAATGCCGCTGGGAAGCCAGAATTCGCCCGGATTTGGGCCGGATTCGCCGAAGGCCAGCAGCAACTGCCCGTCGCCATCGAAGATCTGTACGTTATCGAAAAGCGAATCGACGACGTAAATGTGCCCTTCGCTGTCGACGGCCACGCCTTTGGGCTTGTTGAATGTGCCTGAGACCTTGCCGAGCCGCCCGAATTGGGACAGGATTTCCCCCTCGCTCGTAAAAATCTCGACCCTGAAATTCAAAGAATCCGTGACGTATACTCTATCGCTCGCGTCGATAAAGATGTTCGTCGGATAATTAAACTCCCCGGGCGCGTCGCCCCTTTGCCCGAACTCGAAGAGCTTGTCGCCGGCAAGATCGTACACGACGATTTTATGCCCGGTCGTGTCGGCCACATACAGTCTTTCCAATCTTTTGTTGACCGCGATTCCGGAGGGTCTCGCCAGCTCTCCACCCCCGCCGAATATCCGCAGGCATCTCATTTTTTCGTCGAACGCGAAGACCTTGTTGAGAATCGAATCTGAGACGTAAAGGTTGCCTGCGTTGTCGACGGCCACCCCGATGGGACTGGCCATTCTCATCTTTGGGCGCGCGGAAAATAGCCGCCCGAAAAAAGAGCGCCCTTCGGCGGCGCCTTTATCACAGGGTTCGAACTCGTAGTACCTTGCCACCCCGCCGCTCTCGAGGTTGAATCGATAAACCATTGCCTTTGCGGTGTCGGCGACATAGATATTGCCCGAGCCGTCGGCCGCGACGCCGTAAGGCTTAAGGAGCTTTTCCTCGGAGCGCCCGAAGACACTCCGGACCATTTTTCCGACCATCGACGGCTCGCCTCTGACGTCCGAGGTGTAGGCGATGCTCCTGATGTATCTTATCCTCGGCGGCTGCGGCGGGTCCGGCCACAGAAGATCATCGGTCGCGGCGGTGCGCGCGGCCCCCGTTGAGGCGCAGCCGGCAAGAAACGCGCCGATGAGCACGGCCCCGGCAAAACGCAGCCCTGTCAAGTGGCGATTCATTTCGGCCAGTCCCCAATTCCCGATTTTCATACTCCGGCGGATTCCCCTGTCCGGCAAACTTCGCGACTCTCTGACGGCGCGGGAAGAGCAGCGCCGTCTAGTGATGCCGTAGGGCCGCCCATCAGAATTGCCTCTCGACAGAAAGCAGTACCCTGATTTCCTCGGTGTCGTCCGTCTCG
>CBDUSG010000661.1:0-2419 GCA_965369575.1 uncultured bacterium
TAGTTGTTTGATCAAACCTGCCGTGCTCCGAAAAGGTTATCTCCCCCTGGTCAGCGTCGTCGTGTTCTCGTCGTCGATAAAGTCCTGGACGCGCGCGTAAACGTCCTCGAATTTCTCTCCGGAATTCTCGAAATAATGCACATAGCCGTCCGTGTGCGACCTGCGCAATCCGCCGACGAATTCCAGCATTTCGAAGTGTACGAACGCTTCCTGCCCCGCCAGCGGATTGAATTTTTTCGGGTCGACAAACACGTCGAAGTAACCGCGCGTCGTCGCAACTTCCCATATGCTCCGCGGACGCTTGCAGGCCTCATATGTGATTTTCAGCCGGTGCTTGTGATGCCTTTCGAGATAATCCAGCCGTTGGAAAAGCTTGGGAATCGCCCTCCCGTGGGCGGGCAGCGTCAGCACGACCTCTTTCAGCTTCTTCATGCCTTTCAGCGTCCTGAGATAGGCCACGAGGTCGTCGGGATGCGGCGTTATGGGAGAAAGCAGCGTATCGCCGCAGAGCATGATCGCTTCCTTGCCTTCATCGTCGTACACGAGGATGACGATGCCGCCGGGGGAATGCCCCGCAAAATGGCGCACGCAGATCTCGTCTTTCTCGAAGCCGTCGAGATGCAGCCGACCGTCGAACGCGATCGGGAAATCGATCCGCAACGACATGTCCGCGCTCTCCGGATTGACATTGGCCATCGAGCGGCCGCCCAGCTTCGGCATCGGCATGCCCATCGCCATCAGCGCGGGCCTGCGCTCGACCCAGAACTTGACCATGCCCCACGGGTTTGAAACATGGTCCGAGTCCGACACGTGCACCGCTACTTTTGCGCCGGACATCTCGACAATCTTATTGCCGAGAAGGTAGTGATCCGGATGGCCGTGCGTGAGGACGATGAAATCGATATCCTTAACGTCGTGCCCGGTCAGCTCGATCGCGCTCAGAAGCTCGCGTTCGCTGTGATCGTCGGTCAGCGCCTCGATATCGGCCGGCGCGCGCTGATTGCGCCAGTAGTAGAACATGTCCCTGGCCAGACCGGTCGGCATGCCTGTGTCCACCAGGATGAGGGCATCATCCTCGATGAGATAAAGATGCGTGGGCCCCGGCCCTATCAGATCGGGGCAAAACGTCGTTATCTGAAACATGCGCCTCTTGCCGCCGAGACGGTACTCCCTGACGCGACCGGTTCCCATCGGCTGACTCGGCAGCTTCTGATTACGCCTGAGAATTTTTCCATTGATATCCATTACTCTTCCTTCTCGTTATCCATAGGTGATCTCATGTCGGCCCGCGGCCTGATCCTTTCGAACGCGGCGGCCAATCGGAGCGCGCCGACGTCGACTTCGACCGGCGGGAGACTCTTGCGCCGATAGGCCGAGGCCGGTTGTTTTGCGCTCATGAAACAGGGATCGGCGCCGCTCACGGGATTCTCTCAACCTCAATGAACTCTCTTGTCCTTGCCTTCCCAATACTTCTCTCGCAGGACGCGCTTGAGGACTTTGCCGCTGGGGTTGCGCGGCAGCGTTTCGACGAACTCGACGCTCTTCGGTTTTTTATAGCTTCCGAGATTCGCCTTGCAGTGATCGATCAGCTCGGTCTCGCCGCACTCCGCTCCGGGCTTGAGAACGACGAGCGCCTTTACGCTCTCGCCCCACTCGTCGTCCGGCACGCCGATGACCGCCGCCTCGAGCACTGCGGAATGCGCAAACAACACATCCTCTATCTCGCGCGGGTAGATGTTCAGGCCGCCGCTGATTATCATGTCCTTCTTGCGGTCGACGACGTAGATGAATCCGTCCGTATCGACGGTCGCGAGGTCGCCCGTATGCAGCCGGCCGTCTTTCAGTACCTCGGCGGTGGCCTCGGGCATCTTCCAGTAGCCCTTCATGACGGTGTCGCCCTTGACGGTCATTTCGCCGACCTCTCCGGGCCTTACGTCCTGGCCGTTCTCGTCGAGCACGCGCACGTCAAGCCCGGGCAATCCCTTTCCGCACGAGCCCAGCCGCCGCGTTTTCTCGGGCGGGCCGTCGACTACGTGGTCGGCCTCGTGCAAGATCGTCATCAGGCCGCCCTCGGCGCATCCGAAGTCCTGCGTAAAAATCGGGCCGATCTTCTGCATCGCCGTTTTCATCAGCTCAGGCGGCATCGGCGACGCGCCGTATGTGATCCTCTTGAGGCTCGATAAGTCGAATCTGTCGAAATCGGGACAGTTCACGATGAAATTGATCATCACAGGCACGAGATGGACGTCGGTTATGCGCTCATCCTGAACCGTCTCGAGCATTTCGACCGGATTAAAATTTCGGAGGATGACCGTCGCGCTGCCCATGCACGAGCAAATGGCGTCCCAGCCGCCTCCACTGAGCGCGTAGAAGGGGGTAACGACCAGCGAACGTGTCTCGCCGCTGATCTCGAAGTTGT
>CBDUSG010000662.1:0-2418 GCA_965369575.1 uncultured bacterium
AAGAAAATCCGCCGTGCCGGCCGCTATCTCCCTAAAAACATCAAGACGGTCGGCGCCACCCACGAGCGCGACCGGCGGCTCGAACTTCCTGATACCCCTGTCCAGTTCGGCGTGTTCGGCGTCCGTGACATACGGAGGGTTCGATACCATCAGGTCAACTTGCGCCCTGAGAGACGACGGCAAGGCCGAACAGACATTTCCCTCGTGGAAAAATATTCTTCGGCTCACGCCGTGAAATTCGGCGTTGGATCGGGCAAGGTCGAGAGCGTCTTTAGATACGTCGGTAGCGTGAATCGTCGCCTCGGGCAGCAGCAGCGCCATCGACACGGCGATGCAGCCGCATCCGACGCCGATTTCCGCTATGGTGGATACCCCGCCCGCATCGGCGGCGGAGACGGCGCGCTCGACGAGAGTTTCGGTTTCGGGGCGGGGGATTAACGCTCGGCCGTCGACCCGGAAGGCGAACCCCATGAATTCTTTTTTGCCGACGATGTATGCGACGGGTTCACCCTCCAGCCGCCGGGCGATGCGGGAGGCGTATTCGGCTCGCTTCGAGAAGCCTTGGCCGTAAGAGGCAATCAGCTCGGCGCGCCCGATGTCGAGCGCGTCGGCGAGCAATATCTCGGCCTCGAGCCTCGGCGTGTCGGTCACGCCCGCAACTCGAAGCGCCGCCTCGGCCTCGAGGAGGGCATCGATGATTCTTTCCGTGATCGCTGCGCCTGTCGTGCCGGCGTCCACGCTCACACCGCCTTCATCCTCTCTTCCTGATCGGCCAGTCGAAGTTGCTCGATCAGCTCGTCGAGCTCGCCGTCGAGGGTCATCTCGAGCTTATGCAAAGTGAGCCCGATCCGATGGTCCGTCACGCGGTTCTGTGGAAAGTTGTAGGTGCGGATGCGTTCGCTGCGCTCGCCCGTACCGACCTGCGAGCGTCGCTCGCTGGAGATCTCGCGCGCTTGCTCTTCTTCCTTTTTCGCAAGCAGACGCGAGCGGAGCACGCGCAGCGCGCGGGCTTTGTTCTTGTGCTGGGATTTCTCGTCCTGGCAGCTGACCACTATTCCCGTGGGCGCATGCGTGATTCTGACTGCCGAATCGGTCGTGTTGACGCTCTGGCCGCCGGGACCGGACGAGCGGAAAACGTCTATCTTCAGATCCTTCGGGTCGATGGAAACCTCTACCTCCTCGGCCTCGGGCAGCACGGCGACAGTCACGGTAGACGTGTGAATTCTTCCGCTCGCTTCCGTTGCAGGAACTCTCTGCACGCGGTGGACGCCGCTTTCGTACTTTAACGCCCCGAAAGCATCTTTTCCGGAAACCGAGAATATGACCTCTTTGAGGCCGCCTATGCCTGTGGGATTGCTGTTCAGCAGCTCGCACTTTTGCCCCTTGGCATCTGCGTAGCGCGAATACATGCGATACAGGTCGGCGGCGAAGAGCGCCGCCTCGTCGCCTCCTGTGGCCGCGCGAATCTCCATGATGACGTCCTTCGTGTCACGCTCATCGCGCGGCGCGAGCAACAGCGTGAGTTCTCCCTCGAGCGAGGCCAGCAGCTCGGCAACAACCGCCCTTTCCTCTCTTGCCAGCTCCTGCAATTCCTCGTCTGCGCCGTCGCTCAGGATCTGCTCGGCCGCGGCCAAATCTTCCCGGGCTTTCTTGTAGGACCGCGTCTTGTCGACGAGGACGGAAAGCCGAGCGTGTTCCTCCGCGTAGGCCTGGTACCTCTCGCGATCGGTGACGACCGACGGATCGCTCATGAGCCTGTTCAGCTCGCGGAATTTTTCGTCTATTTTTTCCAGCTTCTCGAGAAGCATTATCCGTTCGACTCCATGTCGTCGGGCACTGAAATTCTATGCATACGCTCGGCCCGATCGGGCATCCGGCGTTGGTTTTCCCGCGCGGAAACTCGACATGTCTCGTCGCGCCGGTTGCGCCTGCGACGGTTTCTGACAAAAAGAAAATCGGCCAAGCGGTTCTGTTCTATTCAAGAACGGCTCAGCCGACCGGTTTGCTAATTCTTAATGTTGTATCTGCGACGGAATCTCTCGACGCGTCCTTCGGTGTCAACGAGCTTCTGCTTGCCGGTGAAGAACGGGTGACACGCCGAGCAGATGTCCAGACGTATTTCCTTTTTCGTGGACCGGGTTACAATGCTGCTTCCGCATGCGCACGTCACGGTCACATCGTAATATTCCGGATGAATGCCCTTTTTCAACTGTCTCACCTCCGCAACTAAAGACGGCGGCCCATGCCGCCCGTTGCACTACATTATAGCACGGGCCCCCCTTTTTTTGCAACTCTGAGCGAAACACGCCTTGTGGGGGGCGAGTCGCCCCCCACACCCCCACAAGAGGATCAGATCGGAAGAGCACCCGGCAGTACTCCAGTGACAGATGACTATGGAGGATGGCGGGTGGTGGGTGT
>CBDUSG010000663.1:0-2416 GCA_965369575.1 uncultured bacterium
GGCTATAAGCGGGTACCCATATCCGCCTGCGGGGTCGAGACCGGCTCCGGCTTCTATCAAGGCCAACGCGACCCGCGCGTGGCCTCCGCTCAAAGCGGCCATCAGCGCCGACAGGCCGGATTTCGATCTCGTGTCGACGTCGGCGCCGGCGTCGATAAGCGCCTGCACGATATCCATCTTGCCTCTCTGCGCCCCTATAACGAGCGCCGATCTGCCGTCTTCGGCTCTTGCGTTGATGTCGGCCCCGTTGTCGAGAAGAGCCCGGACGATTTCAACGTGATCGTCCGCCGCCGCCAGCATCAACGGCGTCACAAATTGATCGTTCCTCGCGTTGACATCGGCGCCTTTGACTATCAGCGCGTTAACTATGTCGGTATGGCCGCTCTTCGCCGCCATCATCAGGGCGGTCACGGCGGTTTCGCTCTTGACATCGACCTCTGCGCCCTTTTTCAAAAGCATGCGCGCGATCTCGGTGTCGCCCCTTTCGGCTGTCCAGATGAGCGCAGTCCGATTGGCGTGGCCCTTCGCATTGAGGTCGGCCCCTTCGCGCAGCAGTATCTTAACGATCTCGGTGCGGCCGCCTGCCGCGGCGGCGATCAGAGCCGAGAAACCGGTATCGCCCCGCATGTCGAAGTCTGCGCCCGCGCCAAGCAGCGCCTGCGCAACCTCCGCGTGCCCCTTTTGGGCCGCGACCATAAGAGCGGTGCGGCCACGAGCGTCTGCGGCGTCGGGGTCGGCGCCCTTTTTCAATAGTGCCTCGACGATGCCCGCATGCCCTATTTGAGACGCGTGCCACAGCGCGGTGAGGCCGTCGTCGTCTTTCGCGTTGACGTATATGCCCGCGGCCAGGAACATATTCACATAGATGGCGTGGCCTCTTCCGGCGCGCCTTATAAACTCGTCCGACTCGAACGGGGTATTACGCCGCTCGAGCTCTTTGAGGGCCTCCTCAGGAGTCATCGAAGGCTCGCCGCAAGCCGCAAGGAAAACCAGGCCCAGCGACAAAACGGCAATCAATGCGCGAAGCATGACCCCGCGTCTGCCATCGAATTCAGTCGAAATCAGGCGATTTATTCGTTCTCTCATGGAATCTCCATTCAACGAAAACCGGGCTTAAATAAATCCGGGAGCGCATACTATAGTATACGTCATTCCGAGCGCAGCGAAGAACCTTTTGAATGAGGAATGAGATCCTTCACTTCGTTCAGGATGGCGACCGGCGACAGAATAGCGGCATGCTGCTCGCTTCACACCTGCGCAGGCGGAAGACGAGGGCGTCACCCGGAATATCATTACAGATCGTATTTGCTCGTGGCGTCGAAGCTGATCTCGATCTTCTTTAAATCTTTCGCCGTAAAGGGAATCCGCGAATATTTTCCGGCATCTGAGGCGACGAACCGGTTCACGCACGAGAGGATGCCGTCCCCGGCCGCCTCGGCGACCCTGAGCGCCTCGGCGTAGCAGTCCTTAGCATTGCCGCGGCTTTGTACAAGGTCGTTCGCAAACCCGAGCAGCATGTGCGTTTGAGCCAGCTCGCTCGGACTCTGCACGCACTCGAGCGCGCGCCTTAAGTGTTCCATCGAAGGCTCGGTGTCTCCGACGCGCAGCAGCATCTTCGCGGCGAGTCTGCGGAACAGCGCTTCTTCGGGTCTGATCGCGATAGCCGCCTCAAGCTTGTCGAGCGCCGCATTCTCGTCGGTCGGCGGAATAGAGAAGCTGACCAGCGCATCGTAATACTCTCGCAACGCCCTGAAGTCGTCGGTCTCGACATAGGCGTTCGGCGCGAGATCGTCGGGTCTTCCGTTCCGGCCGTCGTCGGCCAGCTCGTCCATCAGGTTGAAGCCTCTGAACGTATTGTTGCAAACCGGCGAGAGACCGTCGGCGACCCAGAAGTTAAAGTCGACGGGGCTGAATACCGCGCTTGTCACGTTCGTGAGCTGCGAGATGATTCCTCCGGCCGGCCGCATGCTGTCGGAGCACATATCCATGTGGTCGCCCATGAACTGCGCCGCCAGCGCGGGATCGATCTTCCCGGTGTTTTCGTTCAGAAGCATCCGCATCCGCTCGAAGCGTGCGAACGGGTTCTTGCCGATGCCGTTCCGGTGGAAAACGTCGACGGGCTCGATCTCGTCGGTGGTCGCCATGTTGGTTTCCCAGACGACGCCGTCTTCGGCGCGCCTGACGCCGACATTGCCCGCGCTGACTTCGACGACCGCCGACTCGCCGGTCTTTCCGTCGGCCAATAAGAAAGCGAATGCTCCCGCGCGCGGGCTGTTCTTTATGATTGCAACGGCCTCGTCGATGCTGCTCGCCTTTTTCATTATCTCAAGCTCGAAGAAGGTGAAGCATACGCCGTCGGGCCGGGTGTCGTTCAGAAACAGGAAATGCCCGCCGAGGCACAGCCCCTTTTCGTTCA
>CBDUSG010000664.1:0-2415 GCA_965369575.1 uncultured bacterium
CCCTCTCCTGTCGCGACGGAAAGGGCCCTAACCGCTTGTGCGGTGGGGGGGGTATCGAATATCACTCGATCGCGTTCGCGGTCTCGTGGACCGGGGCGCGGCGCCAACGGGAGCGGTCTCCGCCAGACATGCACAGGCTTTTTTCGCGGCAGTACGCGGTCGAATGGATTTTGCTGGCCGGCATCGTCTGGTGCATGGGGCTGATAGGCCTGCTGGGACTCCCGGCGTACGATATGACGACGCTCACGCCGGTGATCCTGATCGCGATGGGCAGCGCGGACGGAATCCACATCCTGACCCGATATTATGAGGAGGCGGCGAAGAACTCTTCGAGAGACAGGCGGGCGATCGTGCTCGAGACCATGCTCACGATATGGCCGCCGATAGTGATGACTTCGCTGACGACGGCGCTCGGGTTCTGCTCGCTTTTGGCCTCGCGGCTGGCGCCTATCCGCAGCTTCGGAGTTTTTACGGCGGTCGGCATCATGTGCGCGCTGCTGTTCTCGCTCACGTTCATACCGGCAGGCCTGATGCTCCTGAAACTTCCCGAGCGCGCCGGGGCCGGCGGCCGCAGGCGAGGCGCCCTCAGCGCGCTGCAAGCGAACATCGACATCGCGCTCGGGTTCGTCGGCCGACTGGTATACAAATATCGGAGGTCGATATGTGCGTTCTCGGCGCTGCTGGCGCTGATCGCGGGACTTGGCATCATGAGGGTGCGCGCCGACGACAGCTGGGTTGACATGTTCCCGCACGAGAGCGACATTTACATAGCCAACAGCCTTATCTGCGAAAAGCTGAATGGTACAATCTCGTTGAACGTAGTGATCGAGGGCGACGAGGCCGACGCGATCAAGTCGCCGTCGCTCCTTCGCAAGCTGGACGGGCTCCAGAAAGTTTTGGAGGAACTCGAGCCCGTCGGCGGAACGATTTCGATCGCCGACTACATAAAGCGGATGAACAAGGTCATGAACGGCGACCGCGAGGAGTTCGACAGGATTCCCGACACCAGGGAGGCGGTCGCGCAATATCTTCTCTTGTATTCGCTGTCGGGCGATCCCGACGACTTCGACGAGGTCGTCGATTACGATTACAGGCGGGCGAACATGACGGTGATGCTCCGGGACGACCACACCGCAGTGGTCAAGGACGTAGCCGACCGCATCAACCGATACATCAACGAGTACTTCGTCGACGAGCCCGTCAAAATCAGCCTCACCGGCTATGCCTATGTCACTCAGGTGGTCATCGATCTCGCCGTGGGCGGCATGCTCGGGAGCCTCGCAGTCTCGATCCTGGTCATATACGCGATGACGGCACTGATGTTCAGGTCGGCGGCCGGAGGCATTTACAACATAATCCCGATCACGATGGCGATGCTGCTCAACTTCGGCATAATGGGCGTTCTGGGTATGACGATAGGTTTCGCGAACTCGGTGACGTTCGCGATCGCGATGGGGATCGGCGTGGATTACGCGATACACCTGGTCTTCAAATTCCAGCGCGAGGTCGCCGCAACCGGCGACCTGAGCGAGGCGAGCGCGAATACCCTGATGACCAGCGGCAAGGCGATCCTTTTCAACGCGGTCGTCGTGACTGCGGGCTTCATGGTTCTGCTGACATCCAGCTTCACCGGCAACCGGATAATGGGGCGCCTGGTTTCATTGAGCATGGTCACGAGCTTTATCGGCTCGATGACTTTGCTGCCCGCCGCGCTCAGCGTCTTCAGGCCGGCCTTCGTTTTCCGCGGCGAGGCGCCCGGAGAGGTTCCCGTCGGCGCTCAGGAGGATTCGCCGGCGTCCTGAGGGGGCGCGGTTTTTTCTGCATTGCCGGATTCACCCCCGCCCACGATCACCGGAAGCCCCGCTTTTTTCCATGCGATCATGCCGCCGCTCAGATTGATGATGTTGGTATATCCATCGCGAACGAGAAACTCTTGCGCCCTGCCGCTTCTTCGGCTGCTCCGACAATAAACGATAATCGGCTGCTCCTTCGGGATATCGCCCAGCTTTTCCGCATAGTCGCCTTGGGCGATTTCATCGAGAGGAACGAGCAGCGCATTTTTCAGGTGGCCGCTTTCGTATTCCTCCTTGGTGCGGACATCAACGAGTGGCGGCGGAGACGGTTCGCTGAGACGCTTGTGCGCCTCCTCGGGCGTGATCCGGGCGGCGCTCTCAGTCTCCGCGGCTATGTTGCAGGAAACAAAAACAAGCAGAACGAAAGAGAGGCACACACCCAACGCAGCCTTCGTAGCGCTCACATATCCCATCCTTTCTGTCAGTTGAGTACGGTGCGGCGCCCCCGCGCTCGGGTTCCTGCGATTCCTTCGGCCCCCGCGACTCGGCCGTTCATCCAAGGTCTTCCTCCGACCCGATGAGCGGCAGGACCCGGTCAACTCTGAACGAAACCAGATATTCC
>CBDUSG010000665.1:0-2411 GCA_965369575.1 uncultured bacterium
TCTAGCCACCGAGAGCACAGAGATCACGGAGGCGGCGTGGTGAGTCCGTGACTCTCGCCGGTGACGGGGCAGAAAGAAAAGAAAACACGAATCAGAAAATGTGGCAGTGCAAGACCTGACCCCGCTGCCTCCTGAAAGTCAGCGGGCCCGAGCAACCGGACTCATAATCCAATACGAACCACCCGAGGTCATGTTTTTCGTCGTAATGCCATCTCCGCGCCTTTCCCCCGCCTTTCCGCGAATCGGTCGGCTGGCTGTACAGGGTGGCATTTTTCGGTGTATAATACAAGTGAATGCGCATTCCCCAGGGATAGCGAGGTGCGCCAATGCCGACATTTTCTTATCAGGCTATTGATGTCGATGGACACGAGGTCACGGGCTCTATCGAGGCCGGTGGCTTGGGAGCGGCCGTCGACAAGATCCGCATGCTGGGGCTGTTTCCCGGCAGCGTGAAAAAGGACTCGGCCGAGGCTGACGGCCCCTTGCGCTTCTTCCATATGCGGGCCGGCCTGCGCTTCGGAAAGAAATCAAGGCAGGCCCGGATCGTCCTCTTCACCCGCGAGCTGGCCGACCTTTTGGCCTCGGGCGTTCCCCTTCCGCTCAGCCTTCGCATCCTCTACGACCGCCAAAAGTCTGGCAAGCTGAAAAATGTCCTTCGCGAGTTGGCGCTCGACGTCGAGGCTGGCGTCGCATTATCCGAGGCGCTCGAAAAGCATAAAAACCTTTTGGGAGATATCTCTCCGCAGATCGCAAGGGCCGGCGAACGGAGCGGAAGGTTGGCGGAAGCGCTCGAGATGTTGGCCGACCTGAATCAAAGACGGCTGGCGCAGGCGCGCACGAAAAGAAAAGCATTTACGCGCCCGACCAATATCCTGGTCGTCGGATTTCTGCTTTTCCTCTACCAGTATGTGGTCATGCTGCCCGTGCTTGTGATAATGTTTCCATATCCTCCTTATGGAAGGCACAGTCCATGGTTCGTCAAAAGCACTCTTGATTTCATTGCCTTCTTCAAGGGATATTTCTGGCTATTCATGGGTTTTGCGGTTCTGATCGCGCTATCGGCCAAACCGCTGCTGAGGCTCACGGCAATTCGCGCAATCAGGGACGCAGTCCTATTCAGACTCCCGCCATTCCGCAGGCTTTCACGGATAATCGCGGCTACGCAGCTAGCCAGACCGCTTTGCATGTTCCTGTCACTGGGCGCTTCTTTTCCGGATGCGCTCAGGAGCGCACGCCCCTCGGCAAACAATCTGTCGGCGGCAAAGGCAGTGAACCAAATCGCTTCGAGCATAGAAGATGGGGGAAACATAGCTGACGCTATGGAAAAAAGTCGACTGTTTCATCCGACGATTGTGAAGATGCTCGATATGGTCTAAGACTCGGATGATCCGGCAGAGGCGCTGCAAAGAACAGCCGACGCATGTGAAGCTCGAATGGAAGAATCGTTGGATGGCGTTTCCAGGGGGATTGGAAGGGCCTTGATACTGCTGTTTACCGGGCTGGCGCTATGGCTGCTTTTCGTTATTCTTGTGCGGGAAGCCCTTTCCCGGAATCCTCACTTCATGTTCTGAGCCCGAGAATCCATGCCGCGGCCGCCGTTAGATAACAACCCGTCGGCGCGCTCCCATCTTCTGCCTCGCTCGGCCGTCAGCCGCTGGCCGCTGGCCGTCCACGATTCAACCGTCATGTCGAATCCGCCGGCATCCGACTCTGCGGGTGTCAGGACCGCTCGAACTATAGTCTCCGTTCGTCCTTCGGGGTAGCCGTCGAGGCGCGCGCGGGAGATGACAACCTTCTTGCTCGCGTCTTCGGGGTGGGTCCCGATCTCGATGTCAAAGTTTCCATCGACGAACAGAACGCCAGACTCGCCCCTGTACGCGCCGCCCTCGGTGTCGAGCTTCCAGATAGCGTGGTGGAGCCCCGCCTCGGCGATGTAAAAACTCTTCGTCCTCGCCTCAAAGCCCGATTCGAAATTGGTCGAGTGGATCAGGTTCATCACAAAAGTGGAGGTCATAATCATGAGAACCGCGATAAACGCAAGGGCCACTATGAGGGCCGTGCCCTTTTCATTGCCTATGAGCGGGAGCTTTCGCGACATTGCCTTATCCATTTCTCATGAGCGTGTGGAAAGTGAGCGGCCGATTGCGCAAAACCCCTAACCGCCCGGTTCTCACCAGTATGTTCACGCGCAACAGGTTCGCGTTGTTTTCGTCGAACTCGAAGTCGAACTCCTGGACAAAGAATCCCACCCTGCGGGAGGAGACACCATACGAAGGTTGTCCCGTCCGGGTCTCATGTCTTATAAGCGTGCTCTCCGGTTCGTCGAGCCTGTATATAACTATTTCGGTCTCGACCTCGTCCGGATCTTCCATCGACAGTATCAGCGCGCCCTCAGCCGCGCTGACGGGGCC
>CBDUSG010000666.1:0-2407 GCA_965369575.1 uncultured bacterium
GATTCTTCGGCCCACCAGTATCAACCAGATTATTTCGAAAACCATCAGATTTGTATCAAAACAGGCTTTTTTCCGCAACATCAAGGTGGAGACCGAATACCAGGAAAACCTGCCGCTCGTTACGGCCGACCCTATTCAACTCCAGCAGGTCCTCCTGGACATTCTGGTGAACGCCGCCGAAGCGATGCCTCACGGCGGCCGGATATCTATTGTTTCAGCCGCCTTCGCCGAAACCGATGAAATCGAGGTTTCTATAACGGATACGGGACACGGCATTCCCGAGGAAAATCTTGAAAGAATATTTGAGCCCTTTTTCTCCACCAAGGGCGGCGAGACGCTGGGGATCGGATTGGCCGTGAGCTGGGACATCATAAACAATCATGGCGGCAGGCTGGTGGTGGACTCAAAAGTGGGCGAAGGAACCACCATCAAGATAATCCTTCCAGCGGGAAATGAGCGGGTCTCGGTCGACACACCAGAATAAACGATGGGAGAAGCGTAAATGGCGGTGCAGGTAAAAGTGCTCGTTGTAGACGACGAAGAAATCGTTCTCAAGAGCATGCGTCGAATACTGAAAAGGGACGAAGAGCATGAGTTCTTTGTCGATACCGCATCGTCCGCGGCCGACGGCCTTGTGCTTATAGAGGAAAAGGAATACGACGTAATAATCACCGATCTGATGATGCCGAAAATGGACGGGCTGCAGTTCATAGACGGTATCCGCCGAAGCGATCCGAATGTCCTCATTGTCATGATAACCGGATACGCCACCATGCAGACGGCGCTCAAGGCCTTGCGAAAAGGTGCGTTCGATTACATTGCCAAACCTTTCACGGTAGAGGAACTGCGAAACACCGTTAAAAGCGCGGCTCGGGCGGCGCTCACGCCCAGGGCTGAGAAAAAAGGGGCTCCGGGCACTCGGGCGTCAGAGAAGGCGGAAACGTACGGCACCTTTTTCAACCAGACATATGCCTCTGTTCGGCGTGATGGCACATTATTCTTTGGAGTCGAAGAGGCTTTTGTTACGCTGATCGGAAAACCCATAAGCCTCGAGCTGGCTAATGTAGGCGAGACCGTTTCCCAGGGCTTTCCATTCGGCTCCATTACGAACTCAAGGATGAAAGTCTTTAATCTGAGGGCGCCTTTCAGCGGGATCGTCCTCGGTGTAAACGACGAGGCAGTCGGCAACATCAACCTGATACAAAGCGATCCTCACGGGAAAGGCTGGCTGCTGCACGTCAGCCCAAGCGACTTCGAAACGGAGATCGAAAACCTCGGTTCATGACCTGGCCTCAAGTGAGGCTTTTATCATGAGAGCCGCCGAGGAAACCGATCCCCTTGACGCCGAAAGAAAACTCCCGCCAGCGTAATCTATAGAATCAGGAACGCGGGGATAAAACGGATCGTAAGGCAAGAGAAACCCTGTTCGTTGAGGAGGTGGCCGATAATGGCTTCAAAAGTAGCGCCGACAGGCATGGCCTGCGAGCCCGTCGAGCAAAAACTCGGGAACTCGACTATCAAGCTTCAGCATGGCGACCTCACGTCATTGCCGGTGGATGCGTTTGTGTTCTACGCGCGGGAAGACCTCGATCTGGGCTCGGGCTACGGGACCGCCATCCAGGGCCGGGGCGGCGCGGCCATCAAGAAGGAACTGGACAAAATCGGAAACGTAAAGATGGGTGAGGCGGTAATCACTGGCGCCGGCGGATTGAATTCCAAATACATCATCCACGCCTGCGGCCCCAAATTCCAGGAAATGGGCCTGGAAGAGAAATTGCGAAAGTGCGTTTACTCTTCCCTGAAGCTGGCCGACGCGTCCGGATTGACGTCGCTCGCGTTTCCTCCGATGGGATGCGGATTCTACGGCGTCCCCCTGGACTTGTCGGCCACGGTGATGCTCGACTGCCTCAAATCTTTTCTTGAGAACGGATCGACTCTCGAGGAAGTAATCATATGCGTGATCGATTATCGCGACTATGTGCCGTTCAGAAACAGGATGAGAGCCCTCTAAAGGAAGGGAACATTATGAATGCCCCGCATCTTGAAACGATGAGTCCTCTGCTGACATTTGCGGAGGACAAACTTCAGATCGTCGCCCTGTCATTCATGGCAGTAGTATACATTCTGAAAATCAGATGGATACTTGGTTTTAAGGCGGGCAAGGAGCGCCAGGCGCCGACGGGCGATCCCGCCACGACGGCAAGGAAGGGGGCCGTATACTCCCTTTTCAATATCCTTATGCCGTGGTCGATGTCCAGCACCCGTCAGCACCCGTTTTTCTATCTCCAGTTCGGAATCTTCCACGTCGCCGTCGCGGCGTCGATCGCAATGTCGCTCATCATTCCCTATTTTCCGCAACTTCTCGCGGGCACGTGGGTCATACTGGGACTCCAGACATTGTTCGGCC
>CBDUSG010000667.1:0-2395 GCA_965369575.1 uncultured bacterium
GCATCGAGGCAATGGGCAAGCATCGCTGTATGCTGAGCAACCGAAAAGTAGAATTCAACCTCAAAGAACCATATCACCTCAGCGGGAGTCGGAGAGGAATATACGCGATGAGCGGCCACCGGCGCGGCGACTGCAAGCATTGCGGAAAAGGCCGCGCTCTGGCGGGGCGAGGATTATGCCATCGCTGCTGGAACACGCTGTGCGGGGATGGCCGGCTGGGCGAATACCCAAAACTGTGCAGGGGTGAATATGCCGATTTCCGGGTCGCGAGTGTCACTGAATTTAAGAGACCTGATCTATGCAATAGATGTCCAGTGTCGAAGCGTGTCGACTGGAGCGGAATCGAGGCATGCTCGCGCGACGGCTGCATCAAGAGCCTGGCGACGGCGAAGGGAGTTACCGCAAAATGAAAATCCGAGCGACAGGCCCGCTCGAGTGGGATCCCGCGAACCTCTATCCGAGGGGCGGCAAGCCTCGCCCGCGCAGATCGTTCCCCAGGTGCGACACATGCGGCGGCCAGCAGTACAGGCTTGGCGGCAAACACTACTGCCCGGAATGCGAGGACGTGCCCGATGCCCCGGTCGACGCGTGCAGCGCAAAGAGGACAGTTCGGAGAGCGCGCAAGCGAAACGCGCCGCGCGAATGCAATCGTTGCGGCCGGGTACTGTCCCATTACGGCCGAGGCCTCTGTAAGGATTGTTACCAGTGGGCCTACTATCGCGGCCGCATTGACGAATATCCCAGGAACAACTGAGGGTGACATGAGAGAGAAGCGGAGCCCAGCCGACAGACGCGCCTTCGGCCAAGCCGCCGCCAAGGCGCGCGCCGAGCGAAAAGCCGAGCATGGCAACTCGCGCCCGACAGGCGAGTTCACCTACTCGCCCATGGAGCGCCGGATTATCAGAAACGTCACGCGGCTCTCAGAGATCCTCGAGGACATCACCAAGCGCGCGATGAAAAGCGACAACCGGGAGCTGCAGCAGGAGGCGCTTCGCGGCATCCAGCGGATAGGCAAGCAGGCCGCCTTGCTAAAAAAGCGCCTGGACGAATACGTCGACCAGTTCACATTCAGACAGAGCCGCGAATGAGAAATCCCGAGCAGAGACAATTCGACTGGGAAAAGCGGGCGGCCGCCGAGCCGAACTATTGGGAGCAGTTCCTTTCGGATCGATACGGCGACAAGACTCTATTTACGTTTGAGGAGGCCTGCGCGATCCTCGGCTGCGTGCGGAACAGCGTGCGCAGGATGATCGGCGACGGAAAGCTCGAGATCCGCAAAGTCTGCAGCTCTCCGCGCATCACGCGCGAGTCACTCGTCAAATATCTGGAATCCAATCCGGCGACTCGCCGGGCCTGAAAATTCCCCGAAAGTTTCTGTCATAGTTGTTCATAGTTGGTCATGACTGACACATCCTCCCCTTGATAATTTTCTTTTCTCATGTTTCCCTGAAGAGACGGAAGTCTCACGTCCCAAGTGTGCGCCGGTTCTCGTCCGCGCCCGGGGCCGGCGTGCACCCCCATTACGAAAGGAGGCTGCATGTGAAAACACGATTTCCGGTAGCGTTGCTCGTGGTCGCGATGCTGCTGCTCGCGCTCCCGCTCACCACGGGCTGCTCCGGCCTGGCCGAACTTGTGACCGCCGAGGGCATCTACGCGAACAAAAACTACATCGTCGAGACCCACACAATCAACATCGCCATCGGTTTCGAAAAGCCCCTCGACGGCGGCCTGCCGCTGCCCAAGATCGGCTACTGGAAAACCGACATGGTCCTGATGGCCGTTCCTCTCGATGACGACGACGCTCTCCGCTACGCGAACGAGCGGGATGTGACCATTGGCGCCGAGGGCGATATCGAGATCATCAGCGGGAACCGCACGACGCTCGACGTCGACGCACAGAAATTTCTGGAAGGGAATATCGACAACAAATCGCCGCCTGAAAATTGAGGAGGGTAGGCGTCCGGATCGCCTTCGTGTAATTCGTGGTCGCAGAAATTTCTGAAAGCGCAAGCAGGAGGAACGGATGGACAGTAAAAAGACGGGGCTCAGGGCAACAAAGCTCGACCTGATCAGGGCCATCAGCGAAGAGACCGACGAGGCGCGCCTGCAGCAGCTCGCCGGCGACCTCATCTCCAAGGGCACGCCGAACGGGTGCGCGCTGGACGATCTCTGCGCCGGCCTCGAGGCGGAGCTGCTGGAGGTCTACGCCACGATCACCGGCGATCCCGGCGTGCTGCAGAGCCCGTCGATCAGGCGGATGGCGAAGCGCACGCTCGGCCTGCTGCGCGCGTTCCGGATGTTGGCGACGGAGCACTGATGTTCGACGAGCTCCAGAATCTCGCGCAGTCGCAGAACGTCGCGCTGCTCCTGAGCCTGATCGGCAACGTGATCCTGG
>CBDUSG010000668.1:0-2385 GCA_965369575.1 uncultured bacterium
GCGTGGTGTGGCCGGGACCGCAGCCGAGGTCGATCGCCAGGCGCGGGCTGTCGGTGACCGCCTCGCGGACAAACGCCTTCGTCGGCTCGGAGAAGTTCTCGGCCACAAGCCCGAGCCTCTGCGCCGCCAGGCCTGAATCGCCGAATAGATATTTCATCGGTAAGATCCTCCAAGAGTGGCCGGGGCGCCGTTACTGCCGCCGATACACGGCGTTTTCGCCCGTTCGATATCATCTATTGCGTACCGAACTTCGCATTCAAATGGAGAGGCCATGACAATTCCATGTATCGCAGACACACCGCGCAGGGCCGAGCCGCCGCGTATCTCGCCGGGCTTTACGTATCATTTCTTGCGACCGTAATACTCGAGGACTTTCAGCGCGAATCTGCTCGAGACGGTCGCGGGACCGCCGCCCATTTCCATCCCGACCTCGATCGCCTCCAATATTTGATCTTCGGATGCGCCCGATTTCATCGCTTCTTTGATATGCCATTCCATGCATGATTCGCAATCGATGACGACGGAAATTCCGACCGCTATCAGTTCCTTGCTCTTCTTGTCGAGGCTGGCATCCGAAAAGGCGTTCTTTTCCATATCGAGAAAAGCCCGATACACCCCGGAATTCTTCGAGAGGAGCGCCTCGTGCGCGGCCTTTCTGTCCTCGATTATCCGCTCGATCTTTTCGATGTCATGCTTTTCCATGTTCATCCCTCCGCATCCTCTTGAAGAAAATTTCGCGCCGGCATCGCCGCCTTCGCGTTGAAATATCATGCCGGCCGGCGTTTTCCGAATGCGCCGCGACCGTTATCGCAGGAAAATCGTCCGCCCGTCGTCCGCTCGCATTTTCGGCAATCATATCCCCTGCCGAATATCGAGTCAACGCGGAGGAGGGGGGAGGAGGGGAGGGAGGGCAAACAGGTTGAGGGCATCAGGCTGTACACGCGCACGGGACGCCCGTTGTGCACAAGCTGATTCATCGACAAAGTCGAGCTCATACTGACCCGCACGGTAAGACCCAAGAAGCCGGGCCGCCCGCGAAAGACCAATCCAAAGGAAGCATGAGCCCAATAAACATGGGCTCCGTCCCCATATTTCCCATATTTTAATATTTCCGGAGACGGGGCTCGGCGAGTCGCCGGTGACGGAGATTAAGAAAGAGCGGGCTGGGGTGCAATGCCCTGTCTCGCTTTTCTTTCACAAAAATCAGATTACGGGCTGTGTCCCTCTATTATCCGGTATCCGTTCCTCTGTCCCCCCTCATTTCATGAATCTCCATTAGCATTCTGACTTCCTGCTTTTCAAGCATTTCCCTCATCTGTTGCAGCTCTTCCTCTAGCGCTCGATCTCGCGAATGGCGGATAACAAATTTAGAAATAAATCTACTGAATACAAAGAGATAGACCACGAAAAACATCATCATCAGTATTGTGAAACTCCTTGATTTAACGAGTACTCCCATATAAGATTCCCATGAGTCCCTTCCCTTTTCCAAGTCGGCCATCTGACTCCCTATGTTTTCCACATACTGGTTCAACAAAACCAAAGAAGCCTCAGCGTCCCCCTCTTGGATATTGCGGGCAAGCTCATTGAGCGTTTCTGCCTGAGGGTTGCCCTCGAAAGGAGAGTATTGGTCGGGAATCATCTGTTTATACAGCACTTCGAAAACGGTCTTGTAAGCGTCTTTCTTTTCGAAGTCCAGATATCTGCTGCTAAGTATATTGTATTCTGCAAGAGACACTAATTCTCGGACAGTGATTCTTGTAGTAAGCTTTTCTTCACGCGATTTGAGCTCAATCAGCCTGACGAGCCTTATGGAATCAATTGGCTTTTCATTTATAACATGCTCTTCAATGATTGAGACCAAATTACTTCTGACGTTACGAGCTCTTTCAGCTTCGGCAAATAGAGCCTGGCTTTCGGTTCGGTAAATTGTGAACCACGCGACGGAAATCGTTACCATGATGGTAATCAGCGTTGTAGCCGTTATGAGAACCCATGGCCGACCCTTATGTTCGGTCTCTTGCCCCCCATTCTCTTTGCTTTCCTTTCCCTTTTCTTAGCTATTCTCCATTTTCCTAATCCTCCCCCCAAGACCAAACGAGCCTGGAAAAGACTATCTCGTATTGGATGCTGTCTTTAAACATATCATAATTGTACGCATATTTCAACAGCATGAAGATAATGGACTTCCCCCAATTTTTTGGGGAAATGTGGGGGCGGAAATGTGGGGAAATATGAGGGCAGAGCCTATATGGGAAATGTGGGGATAGAGCCTATATTTCCCCGTATTTCTATTTTAGGCCTTCTGTCAATCGGCCCGCGGAGGGGGGCGCAAATTGACTGAAAGCGCCTGATCGGCTATAATGATTTCGGTTTTCTCCGATT
>CBDUSG010000669.1:0-2371 GCA_965369575.1 uncultured bacterium
TGGCTGCGCCTTGCCTTGGACAACTTACAGGACTCTGAGACCGACAATATACGGTTGACACGACACTAAGCGGGGGCGCTTAGCTCAGCTGGTTAGAGTGCTTGCTTGACATGCAAGAAGTCGGTGGTTCGAGTCCACTAGCGCCCACTTTTGTAATGAAATCAGAAAGGAATATCTGTTTTCAGCACCCCGGACAAGACGTTGTGTCTTGTCTTTTTGTATGGGCGCGCCTCGGCGCCTCAAGCGTTACGGGCACTGAATTATGGATCAAATAAAGTTGAAGTTTCCCGACGGCTCGGAAAAGGCGTTCGACAGCGGCGTTACCGCCGCCGAGGTCGCCGAATCGATCGGCAGCCGTCTGGCCAAGGAGGCGCTCGCGGCCAAAGTCAATGGCCGGCTCGTCGACCTGTCCGCCAGGCTGGAGAGCGACTCGACCATCGAGCTGCTGACAATCGATTCCGATGAGGGACGCGACGTGTTCCGCCACAGCAGCTCTCACCTCATGGCCTGCGCCGTGCAGAGCCTGTTCCCGGGGACGAGATTCGGCATCGGGCCCGCGATCGAGGACGGATTCTACTACGACTTCGACAGGCCCGACGCTTTCACCGAAGACGACCTGCGCTCGCTGGAAAAAGAGATGAAAGGGCTCGCGCAGCAAAAACTGCCCTTCAAGCGCAGCGAGATGACGCGCCAGAAGGCGCTCGAGCGATTTGGCGAGCGCGGTGAGTCGTACAAGGTCGAGCTTATCGAAGGGATCGAGGACGAAACGGTCAGCATATACGAGCTGGGCGACTTCGTCGATCTGTGCGCCGGACCCCACGTGCCGGACAGTTCTTATATCAAAGCCTTCAAATTGACCGCGCTGGCAGGCGCGTACTGGCGCGGAGATGAGCGCAACAAGATGCTCCAGCGCATCTACGGCACGTCGTTCCGCAAGGAAAAACACCTGAAAGAGCATCTTCGGCTCCTCGAGGAGGCCAAAAAGCGCGATCATCGTCGGCTGGGCGTCGATCTTGACCTTTTCAGCTTTCACGCAGAAGGACCCGGCTTCGCGTTTCTGCATCCCAAGGGGATGATTATCTGGAACGCTCTGATGGACTTCTGGCGCGAGGAACACACCAAGCGCGGCTACGAGGAAGTGAGCACGCCGATTATTCTGACGCGCTCTTTGTGGGAACAATCGGGCCACTGGGACAACTATCGCGAGAACATGTATTTCACGAATATTGACGACCGCGACTTTGCGATCAAGCCGATGAACTGCCCCGGCGGACTGCTCATATACAAGACACGGCTCCACAGCTACCGCGAGTTTCCGCTCCGATGGGCGGAAGTGGGACTGGTGCACCGCCATGAAAAATCCGGTGTGCTGCACGGGCTGTTCCGCGTGCGCCAGTTCACGCAGGACGACGCGCACATATTCATGCTCCCCGAGCAGATAGTGGATGAGGTTGTGGGAGTAATAAATTTCGCCGGATACATGTACGAGACCTTCGGGCTCGAATATATGGTGGAACTCTCGACCAAACCCGGAAAGCACATCGGCACCGAGGAGATGTGGGAAAACGCGACCGACGCCCTCACGGCCGCGCTCGAACGCGTCGGGCTGCAATACAGGGTAAACGAGGGCGACGGAGCTTTCTACGGCCCGAAAATAGATTTCCACATCCGCGATTGCCTCAAGCGCACGTGGCAGTGCGCCACCATACAGCTCGATTTCGCCATGCCGGAAAAATTCGACCTGACCTACGTGGGTTCCGATAACCGGCGCCACCGGCCCATAATGATACACCGCACTCTGTACGGGGCCGTCGAGCGGTTCCTGGGCATCCTCACCGAGCATTTCGGCGGCGCCTTCCCCACGTGGCTGGCGCCCGTGCAGGCAATTATACTTCCGGTCGGCGAGGCGCACAGGGATTACGCCCATAAGCTTCACGGGCGGCTGGTCGAGGCCGGCGTGCGCGCCGAAGTCGACGCGAGGGACGACAAGGTGGGATTCAAAATACGCGAGGCACAGTTGCAGAAGATCCCATACATGCTCGTTGTGGGAGAGAAAGAGGCCTCAGCCGGCACCGTTTCAGTGCGTCGCAGGCGCGAGGGCGATCTGGGTCCGCGCGATTTTGAAGAGTTTGTCTCTAAAGCGCTGCTACCCGAAATCGAGAACAGATCGCTGTAACCGTGTAACAGGGGGGCATTGTCCGGGTAGATTCGTCGGATAGGGCAACCGTCGAAAGGAAGGGGAAAATGGCACAAGCACCATCCAGATGTCTTAATCATCCTGAGCGCACGGCCGTGGCAAGATGCAAGCAATGTCACAAGCCGTTGTGCTCGCGCTGTGTGCAAAAGAAGCCTGGCGGCGTATTTTGCAGCG
>CBDUSG010000670.1:0-2367 GCA_965369575.1 uncultured bacterium
TGACGCGAGCCGCGTCTTTCACTCTTTTTGCTTCTTTTTATCTCTTAGCTAAAGAGCTAAAAAGATGAATTGCCGACCTGCGGCCAGTGGCCGCAGACCTAGGATACTTAGTATCCTTGCTTCGTGTGTTTGACGGTAGGTGAAATTGCGGCTGGCCGCAGGCGCAGAATCCGAGGGGAGGCGGGAGAGGGGGGGGTTGCCCCTCTCCCCGGCCTTTGGCGGGGTGGTCGACCGCTCACATGCAATCGAGCGTCAACTGCCCGTCACAATATGCTTCGAGGACATCGGCGTATTCGATCATCGATCGTCCGGCCGACTTATTCGGCTTGACCTCGTGCGGCAGCTTGCCCGAATATTCGCCGAGCAGCGCGTCCGCCGCGGCTATCGTATCGTGGATCGGGGCCGGATGCGAGCCGTGGGCGATGTTCAGTTTGGCCGCAATGAGATGACCGGCCAATATGACGCTGGCGTCGCCGCGGACAGGCATCCTGAGCAGGCTCATTAGCTCTTCCGCATCATATATTTCGCCGCCGATCTCGAGCTGCCCGACGGCCCATTCATCAGGATGGTTTTTCCAATAGCCCTTGCCTTTCGGACAGAGGGGTACCAGGGCGGTGACCACGCACGTGTCCGGCTCGCTGTCAAATTCGCCGTCGTTGACTATGAGCTGTACGATGTAATCTCCGTCGACATCGGCATAGAAAGTCGGAGCCGGCGCAAACGGATCGGAAATTTCAGCCGAGCTTCCCGACGGCCTGCTCAGCATGCTCCAGAAATATGAGAGGGTGTCGCCGTCGGCGTCTCCGCTCTGCGAGCCATCGAGCTGTACGATGGAGCGCTCGAGCGTTTCCTGATCCGCGCCCGCAATTGCGATGGGAGGCACGTTGTACGTGCTGATCCTCACCGCATCGGGCACGCTCGCGCACTCGCCGTCGTCCACAACGAGTTCGGCCGCATATTCCCCCGACTCATCGATCGTGAATGTCGGCGTCGGGCTCGTCGGGTCAGACAGCTCCGCCGCGCTGCCCTCGGGTTTCTGTGTCAGCGACCATGTGAAGCCGAGCGCGTCGCCGTCTATGTCATCGCCCGCGCCGTCCAGAGTTGCCACGTCGCCGACATACATTGTCACGTCCTGTCCGGCGTCAGCCGTCGGACACGTGTTGACGGTGCTGATGCTCATGAAGGCGGGCCCGTTTTCACACGTGCCGTCATTTACGACGAGCTCGGCCGTATATTCTCCCGCGAGGTCGACGGTGAAGTGAGGCATCACCGAGGTCGGGTCCGAAAGCGCCGCCGCGCTGCCCTCCGGCGTGCCGACGAGCGACCAAGCGTAGGTCAGCGTGTCGCCGTCCGCGTCCGTGCAAGCGCTGCCGTCAAGCTGCACGACGTCTCCGACGTAGGCGGCCGGAGCCATGCCGGCGTCGGCCTCGGGGCATTCATTGCAGAACTCATCGATTTGGCCGTCGCAGTTGTTGTCGATTCCGTCGTCGCAAATCTCGACCGGATCCGCATGGGCGCAGTAGTCTTCGCCGGGAAGTCCCCATTCGACATACAGCCTCGCCGTATAATTATCGTCCGTCGGCTCCTGCATCCCCGATCTGAAGCCATCTCCGGAAACATGAAATAAAACCAGCCCGAAATAGTTGCCGCCGGGGTCGTAAGGATCATAGCTGTCGCTGTCGATTCGCGCCTGAACGAGACTGCTTATATCCGGTCCGTTATACCACAGACTTGCAAACCAATCGGGAACGTCGTCCCATGCGACCGAGCTTGCCAGACGCGGGATTCCGTTGAGGTCCGTCCCTACAGCGTAGTTTACCGTGCTGAATCCATCGGAACCTTCCCACTTGCCGTCCGGCGCGAGCGCCCCGAATGCGGCGTCAAACGGGCCGAATCTGTCGAACAAGGAAAATACCATTAAATTGGCCCGATATATTGTAGCTTCTTTCGGGATATCGATCTGCCACCGCCAGTATCCGGCGAAGCGGGTCGACCAGTCCGAATAGTACCCGAATGCCAGTTGATCCCATGAATCATCATAATAGACGTTCAGGTCGATAAACATGGAGCCGGTTACGCCGTAGGTATCTTCTTCGGCGGCGTCGGCGATGCGGAACGTATCGCTGTGCGGAAACGCTGGAGCGCTTATCAGCAGCAAGGAGAGAATTGCCAAGAGGATTACTCTCATTTTTCTATCCCTCCGTCGGGAGGCGCAGAC
This sequence comes from uncultured bacterium, assembly GCA_965369575.1. Taxonomy (GTDB): domain Bacteria; phylum Abyssobacteria; class SURF-5; order SURF-5; family SURF-5; genus CBDUSG01. Next base: position 2,219 of record CBDUSG010000670.1, read on the forward strand.
CGTAACAAGCGAGGAACCCGGTCTGTTTCAAGTGGGTGGGGGCATGCGCATTCAGTTGGCCGTAATCGAGGCGCGGCAACAGGTCAGAGCGCGAAAAGGACAGGCCGAGGTGGGAGGATTGCGGGAGCGCGCGGCCCTGTTGCAGGAAG
>CBDUSG010000671.1:0-2367 GCA_965369575.1 uncultured bacterium
CCGATATATTGGTTCTCAGATTTGCGGCTTTTTGGTTCATTGTCCGGCTGTGCTTTCGGGGGGGGGGGCGACGGAGAAGTTGGAGAAGTGCTGTATTTCGGCGGTGATGTCGTGCCGGTCTCGGAGATGATCGTTCCGAAGGCGGAGTAGTCGTAAGTGTGCACGACGGTTTCACCCTCGTCGGTCATCTGATATACGCTCCCGAGCGCATCGGTGTGATACCAGTACATCTCGCCGCTGCGGTACATGCTTATCGGCTTGTCGATGCCGGGGCTATGATATTGGATTAGGGCATCCGTGACAGTGAGTCAGCAGGACGCATTTCCCCGCTTCCGGTCCGCCGATAAATCAGTAGATAATCTCGCATTGCGGCAGGGCGCGCTGAAGCTCTCTCAGTCCGTCGTCACTCATCTGCGGACGACGGTATTTCCGCCTTTCCTGCGTAATTTTTTCCTGCGCCTCGCGCAGATCAGCTTTGCTCGTTGGCGAGTGGCCCACGCTGTACGAGATAGTACCCTCGCGAATTATCTTAGCATTTGGCACAATGGCCTGAGTTGCCTTCAGATGCTCCTCGGTAGTCATCTTTCTGGGATTGAGACTGAGATATCCCAGCGATCCGAGACGCTTCAGAGTTGGCAGCAGTGCCGCTTCGGTTGTCTCCGTTCCGGAAAGGTCCAACCTCTTCAGCGAAGTGAGCCGTCCAATATGAACCAGGCTTTCATCGGTTATCTTCGTGTACCCGAGCGATAGACGTTCCAATGAAGAAAAGCGGCCGATACGAGCTGCGCCTTCATCGGTTATCTCCTGGCCGTAGAGGTTGAGGCCCCGAAGGCGGGACATCCCTTCCAGATTAACCAACCCGGCGCCAGTGATCCGGTTCCAGCCGAGTTCCAGGTCCTCAAGCGATGTGAGCCCTCTGAGATGCGCCAGCCCCTCGTCCGTGATCTTGTTGCTGGAAAGATAAAGCACCCTGAGTGAAGTGAGTTCGCTGAGATGCGCCAGTCCCTCGTCCGTGATCTGATTGCGTTGAATCAACAGCAATTTCAGAGATTTCAGCCCTTTGAGATGAACCAGGTCCGCATCTCCCATATCAATGTCATCGGCAAAGATAGACGTTGTGTTGACCTTCCGCAGCTCGGCCAGAAAAGGGTACTTCTTCACCGGGCTTTTCCTGCATTCGAATTCAACTAATTTCCCGCTCGGTACCTGAACGTCGCCGCGGGCGGCAAGAGATTTCGGCCGTTGATCACAATCGCGCGGGCCCGGATCCCAGAGCGTAATCGTCCCCACCGACCGATACGATGGAAAGTGAAGGGTGACCGTGGAGTCGTCCGCTTGCGCATGCGGCGAGATCAAAATAATCAGAACAAAAGATGCGACAACCGAAAAAACAATATGCCTGTCTATCATCCCAATTACCTCCTTCCAATTGTCTCCTTCCGCCCTTATCTTTTTCAGCTCGCCGCCGACGGCCAAGACCGACATCAGCCTTTTCATATCTCTCTCCCTTCCCCGAGTTTTAGGAACCGCAGCTCGCGCCGCTGCGGTACATGCTTATCGGCTTGCTGATGCCGAGGCTCTGGACGTAGTTGGCCACATCGTTGTTGCTGCCATCATACTCGGCGACCATGTTCTGCCCGTCATAGCAATAGCGGGAGATGACTCCCGCGCGGCTCCTTGACAGGCTCAGAATAGAATGAGCAGGGAGACAAAGTCAATTGAAATTCAATATCTTGGCCTGTGGATTGTGCGAGGGCCGGACCATAATTGTCGGACAGTTTCTCTGTTGGGCTAAAAAGAAAAAAGTTACAGCCTATCGTCTATCCATAGGCACCATGAAAACGTGCACTTGTGAGTCCCTACGTACGGCGAAGGATATTTCCCCCTTTTTCCTTCCTTCCTCTATAAGGCGCACGTAATCAGCGGGGTGAAGAAACGGCTCTCCGTTGACTTCTGTAATTAGATCGCCCAAAATAAATCCCGCCTTCTGGGCGGGGGAATTCTCGATTATATGCACTACTCTCGCCCCATCCGCCCCCGACAATGGTACGGAAACAAATATGCCCATCTTGGCCTTTGCCATCTGTTCCTTGGTAAATCTCTCGACCGCTTTTTTGAAGACCACTATCTGACTTATTCTCTTTCCCGCGAACCAGAACAGCAGACCCTTGTCGTTGTAATGTATCTTACTGGTGTTCCCCTTCTTCAGCAGTGTTCTATTTCCTCGAAAACCGTTTAGCTGATCGCCCGTCCTCCGTGCACGCGGCTCTCCGTAGGGTCGGAACACATCCTCCATTGAGGACGACATCGACCTGTCGGAAGCCAGCGCCCCGTTGAACCCGCTGTTCAAGCGGATTTCCGTCAGCC
>CBDUSG010000672.1:0-2361 GCA_965369575.1 uncultured bacterium
CGCTGGCTCAAGAGATTTGGGGAAATGTGGCCCTCCGCGACATGGCTGACATTGATCTCCTGGTCCGGGAGGAAGACCTGGAGAAAGCAGATACCGTTCTGGCCGAATCGGGCTATGGATATTACGAAGGCTATCGAGCAAAGGAGTGGTATAAGGAAAATCATCACCATTTGGCGCCCTACAACAATCCCACCAACAATATGGTAATAGAGGTCCATCGAAATATCGTGAAGCCAAACGGTCTTTTTCGGATCAACGCCGGTAAGTTATGGGAACGGGCGAAACCCATGAGCCTTGGAGGCATTGATGCAGAAACGCTGTCGCCGGAAGACACCATAATACATCTGTGCCTGCACCTCTCATATGACGGAAATTTTGTAGGCAATATAAGAGCTTTAGCAGATATTTGCCGCGTCATTGAGAAGTTTGGCGATCGGATCGATTGGGATTGGATAGTCGAAGAGGCCCAAAGGGGCGAGTTTGCACGGTTTATGTACTATCCCTTATTCCTGGCGGCAGATAGTATGAACGCACAAATCGGTATGGATGTTCTCGAAAGCCTTAGATGCACCGCCGATTTCAGTACACTTCGAGATCGACTGCTAAAAAGGATTATCAAAAAGGCTGTCCTGTCCAGGGACGAGTCTTCATCGATTATCCCTGAATGGTTTGTCAGTAGGCTGTGCAGGGTGCTTCTCCGTGAAGATCATCTCCCTCAAAGACTGCAATCGCTCATGAAACCCCTCCTGCTGCCGCCGATGAGATCGAACGACGACGGCAGCTCTCCACAGACGCCAAGGATAGTTCTTATTTATTATCCATTCTATCGTCTGTTCAAATTACTTCTTAAGCTTGCTGGAATGATGATAAGAAGGATATCTCACAGGGTTGGGGCGACGGCTGCAGGCTAGCCGGCTTCCAGGGGATGGCCATAGTGTCTTACGCGATAGAAACACTCAATCTCACAAAGAGATTTCCCCAGATCAAGGGTTACCGCGAACTCCTCCTGCACCCGTTCAGAAGAAAGGAAATCACCGCGCTCGAAGATGTTACCATACAGGTGCGACGGGGTGAGTTGTTTGGACTGCTGGGACCGAATGGAGCCGGAAAGACAACGCTCCTCAAGATTCTCTCCACTCTTGTGCTGCCAAGCGCGGGAACCGCTTATATTAACGGACACGACGTTTCCAGGAGCGGAAAGGAAATCAGGAAAGATATCGGGTATGTGATAAGCGAGGAGAGAAGTTTCTACTGGAGACTCACAGGAAGACAGAATCTCAAGTTCTTTGCCACACTCAATAATCTGTCCACCCGGGATGCCGAGCAAAAGATACGGAAGGTCGTAAGGCTGACCGGACTCGAAGAGGACATCGATAAGGTCTTCAAAGATTATTCCTCCGGGATGAAACAGAAACTGGCAATCGCACGAGGCATGCTCACCGATCCGCAGATTCTATTTCTCGACGAGCCCACCAGAACGCTGGACCCGATCGTCGCCCGCGATCTGAGAGCGTTTTTCAAGGACCAGCTCGTCGGCAAAGAGAAGCGAACCCTCGTTCTGGCCACAAACAACATGGCGGAAGCCGAGGAGTTGTGTGATCGGATCGCCATTTTGCACCGTGGCAAAATAAGGATTTGTGATTCGTTGGATGGAATCAGAAAGGTCCTAAACGGAAGAGAAACGTATGTGATGAAACTGAAAAGTTCCATGGAGCATCTGAAGCGGGAATTCTCCAATCCCTTCTTTGCAAATATGATCAACAGCGTGTCGCCCGATCCCTCAGATAGCAATGGCTCGGTTGTCAGGGTTGAAATCAATCTGTCCAGGGACAAAGTGCCTGTGGCGGTTGAAAGGATCGTGCTGGCCGGCATTAAGATTGAAGAATGTTATTTATTGGAAGAATCTCTGGACGAAATCTTCGCAAGGGTTATCGAGTGAAGACATGATTTTGGCGCTTAGAAAACCTTTCGCCTTTATCCATAAGGATTTCATAAATGCAGCAAACTATAAGTTTGCCTTCATTGCCCAATGGTTTGGAATATTCTTTGCCGCATTGACCTTTTTCTTTCTGTCAAAGCTGTTTGGGAGCGCTGTCCTGCCATACCTGGAACCATATGGGGGAGATTATTTCTCATTTGTTCTCATCGGAATTGCCTTCGCAAGTTACCTTCAGGTTTCCCTGCAGAGCTTCTCACGATGCATCAGAGAGGCTCAGGTGTTGGGCACTTTGGAAGCCCTCCTGGTCACACAGACAGAGATCGCTACAATTATTTTCTCATCGTCGCTTTACAGCTTCCTAATCACTTCCGTGAGAGTCATTGTATACCTCCTGTTGGGCGCACTTTTTTTCGGCCTGAAAA
>CBDUSG010000673.1:0-2352 GCA_965369575.1 uncultured bacterium
TCCCGCAAATCGCCCAATGCTGCGTTGCAGCCACTTGAAATATGCTCAATATCCCCGCGTGGCTGTGCCTTGCCTTGGACGACTTGCAGGACTCTGAGGCCGACAATACATGGTTGACACGACACTAGTGACGGAGTCCTGTCGGAAGGAACGCGATGAAATCGACGAAACCGGTTTTGGAAACTGAAAACCTGAGGGTTGTCTTCAAAGGGCCCGGCAAGCGGAAGCAGATCGTTGCGGTCGACGGACTCTCGCTCAGCGTCAACGAGGGTGAAGTCATCGGTTTCATCGGGCCGAACGGCGCCGGGAAGACCACGACCATCAAGGTTTTGATGGGCTTCATTTATGCGACAAGCGGCACGGCCAGAGTGCTGGGATATGGGGCGGGTTCGAAGGCTGCAAGGAGCCGTATCGGCTATTTGCCCGAGGTGGCGCTCTACTACCAATTTCTGACGGCGGAAGAAATATTACGCGTTTATGGCAGACTACAGGGAATTCGAAGGAAAGAGCTGAAAGAAATGGTTCCGCGCCTGATCTCGCTGGTGGGCCTTTCCGGATTCGAGAGGCTAAGGCTCAGAAACTTTTCGAGAGGTATGCTGCAGCGCATCGGTCTGGCGCAGGCGATCATGGGAGATCCTGATCTGCTGATACTCGATGAGGTGACCTCGGGACTCGATCCTGTGGGCCGCCGGGATTTGCGCGCAATTCTGACAGACTTCAAGAGCCGGGGAAAGACGGTGTTCTTTTCATCGCACGAGCTGTCGGAAGTTGCAAAATTGTGCGACCGAATAATATTGATCAACGAGGGGAGAGCGATTCAGGAACGGTCCCTGCAGGAAATTATGGAATCGTGCGTGACCTATACGCTGAAGGTCGAGGCGGATGGCGCGCTGCCGTCGCTGCCCGACGAAGTTAAAGTGACAGGATGCGGTGAAAGGCTCTACGAGTTGGAGACGACGTCCCGGATACTGCAGCAAGATATGCTGCGTGAGCTCCAGCAATCAGGCGTCCGCATTCTCGAGATGGAGAGCCGCGAGGCGTCGCTCGAGGACTATTTCGTTGACGCCGTCGGGCACAAGGTTTCATGAATATTTTTTCGGGCGAAAACATAGGGTGGAGGCCGGCTTTTCCCGATTACTCGATGGAGGCGGCGCCGTGAGAACTGTTATCGGTTCCAAAGAGTTGACAATATGCTGGGTTACGCTGCTCGAGGCCGTTCGGCGTAAAGACATCTACGTCATGCTGATACTCTCGGGGCTCATCATCGTCATGACGGGTCTTTTCAACGCTTTCGGAGTGGATAACCTTCGCAAGTTCATGATTGACGTGAGCCTGTCGATTATCAATGTCTTTACGATCATCATTGCCGTGCTCGTCAGCGCGCGTCAATTGCCCTATGAAATCGAGCACCGCACGCTTTACCCGATGCTGGCGAAGCCGATCGGACGATTTCAATTTCTTATGGGCAAATTCCTGGGCGCAATAGCGATGTCCACGATCGCGCTTGTCATGTTCTTTGCAGTGGCCGGGATGGTTTTCATTGCGTTCGGCATTCCCATGAAGGGCGTCTTTTATCAAAGCATCTATTTCAGGTGGATGTCTCTGTTCGTCATTTCCTCGATGACGCTTTTCCTGTCGCTGACTTTCACACACGCGGCCAACGTGACCCTTTCCCTTCTTATCTGCATCGGCGCTTCGACGTTTGCGAGGACCATAGTGCTCATCCATAACTCTCTCGACCCCTGGCGGCAGAAGCTTGTCATGTCGGCGTATTGGCTGGTTCCGCACCTGGATATTTTTGATCTCTCCAAAAGGGTGACGCAGGGCTGGTCGCCGGTTCCGGCTTGGGCCGTCGGCGGTGTTACGCTTTACGCGCTCATTTATACGGCAATATTTCTGAGCCTGGCCCATCTGCGTTTTCGCCGCAAACCCTTGTAGGGGAGGCATCGGAGATGAAGCATCGGACAAAGCTGCAGATCGCGGCGGCATATCTGATATCGGCCGTGTTTGCCGGTTATCTCTCTCACGTCCTGGAACCGGCCGTGGCGCACCCGGACGGAGTTGCGGCCGAGGAATCGGCGCGGGCGAATCAATTCACGGGGATGTCATTGTTCGGCCAGCTCCGCATTACCATGGACAAATACTTTTGGTTGAGGACCGAGGATTACCTGCATTTCGGCGTCATGCGCAATGCGTACACTCGTGAAAAGTACGAGGAAGAAATGATCCGGGGGGTCCGGGAAGTTCTGGGCGGCCGCGGCGGACTTCCCGGGGGCGCTGCCTCTCGCAGTAGACGCAGGGACTGGAGAGGAGTATTCAAATATTTCGATTTTCTTCAGCCCGTGGCGGGCT
>CBDUSG010000674.1:0-2351 GCA_965369575.1 uncultured bacterium
CAATACGTCGACGAACGCTCGCTGTGGCTCGATACGAAAATCCTGCTGGAGACTTTCCTGAAGGTATTCCATATATTTCGCCCCAGATAAAGTCTCGGGGAGACTCCCGACCTCCGAGCCGGACGGGGGCCGCAACTCGGCCTAATCTTCGCCCTCTGCCTCCCTGCCTGTGCGAGAGTGATCTATCCATACATTTTAGGACACGACTCACATCCCGGCCCGGAACGAACCGGCGGGTCGTGGATTCGAATATTCCAGGCCCGGCTTGCAGTCGGCTGAATCGGTCTGCGGTCTTGCGGTATAATATGAATGCCGTGGTGTCGAGAAACTACAAATGTCCCACCGGAGAACGAATGTGATAGACCAATGGAATCGGCACAGGAGGAATCCGAATGAGTAACAAAGGGGGCTTTTATCCCGATTGGACATCGACCGCTCCGCGAGAAGGAACATATCGTTCGATCTTCAAGTGGGGGGCTCCGGACGGCTTCAAGCACCCCAACCGCCGACTGTACGCGATGCTCAAAGAAAAGCTGGAGATGACGGACGATGATTTCAGGGAAAAGAAAAGCGAGGGCAGCGAGACAGTAAGCTTGGATGTCCCGGTGAGCCTCTCGGATGCACAGATAGAGGCTCTCAAGACAATCGTCGGGGCCGAAAATGTAGCTGTCGACGACTATTCCCGCGTGAAATATTCGAGCGGCAAGACGATGGAAGAGGCGATGGCCCTGCGCGCCGGCCTCGTAAGCGATCCGGCCGACGTCGTCGTGCACCCGCGAGACAGAGAAGACGTGGCGAACGTAGTCGCGTACTGCGACAAAGAGCGGATTCCCATATATCCTTACGGCGGCGGTTCGTCGGTTGCGTTCGGCTTCAAGTGCGCAAAGGGCGGCGTCTCTCTGGTGATGAGCACGCACATGAATCGCGTGCTTGAATTGAACGAGAAAAACCAGACGATCACGGTCGAGCCCGGCATAATGGGACCGGCCTATGAGGCGGCGTTGAACGACGCGCCCGAGAGGTTCAATGCAAAGAGGAGATACACGGGCGGGCATTTCCCGCAGTCGTTCGAATACTCCTCGGTCGGCGGCTGGATATCCGCGCTGGGCTCGGGGCAGCAGTCCTCTTATTACGGCGACGCTTATGATATCGTGCTCAGCCAGGAATACGTGACGCCCGCGGGCTCGTTCAAAACCCTCGATTATCCGGGCACGGCGACCGGCCCGAAGGTGAACGACATAATGAAGGGGAGCGAGGGCGCATACGGCGTTCTCGTGAGCGCGACGATGAGGATTTTCAGATTCGCGCCCGAGAATCGAAAAGGGTTCGCGTTCGTATTTCCGACGTGGGAATCAGCGATCGATGCGACGCGGGAGATCTCGCAGGGTGAATTCGGCATGCCGTCGGTTTTCAGAATTTCCGATCCGGAAGAGACCGACGTCGCCCTCAAGCTGTACGGAATCGAGGGCACGGTCATCGACAAGCTGATGAGGCTGCGCGGTTTCGAGCCGGGGCGGCGGTGCCTTCTCATCGGTCAGAGCGAGGGCGAGAGAGCTTTCGCCAAGAACGTCAAGCGGAAAGCGAAGGGAATCTGCCGCGGGCACGGCGCGATGTACATCACCGGTTATCCCCTGAAAAACTGGGAGCACGGAAGATACTCCGACCCGTATATGCGCGAGGACATGAATGATTTCGGAATCATGATAGACACCCTCGAGTCCGGCGTCACGTGGGACAACCTTCACACTTTGCATAAGGGAGTGCGGGAATTCATCAAGAGCCGCCCTAACACGATATGCATGACCCACGCGTCACACTTCTACCCGCAGGGGACCAACCTCTATTTCATCTTCATCGGCAGGATGAAGGACATGGCCGAATACAGGGAGTTCCAGGGCGGAGTAATCGACAGCATGCAGCGGCACGGCGGCTCGCTGAGTCATCATCACGGTGTCGGCAAGATGGTCGGGCCGTGGATGGAGCGGCATCTCGGAAAAGAGCAGATGGACGTGCTGCGCGCGCTCAAGAGACACTTCGACCCGAACAATATCATGAATCCCGGAGGGACGCTCGGGCTGGACGGCGCCGGGACAGAGGAAAAGGGGTGAGCAGGACGATACGGGCTTTATATTCGAGAAAGGAGCCGATCGGATAAATCGCGCCGGCCGTCCGCGTATGAGAAGAAAGCCCGGTGTTACGCCTCGCGGATATTTCTACTGAAAATCGAGCGGTCTGCTGTGCGATGTCAAAGTCGGCTCTATGTATCGCCATTCCCCCAAAAGAAGGAATCGATGGCGCATCGACCGGTCCGGGGCGGTCCGGGGAAAACGGATTCCCGCTCCCCTATCAAG
>CBDUSG010000675.1:0-2350 GCA_965369575.1 uncultured bacterium
AGTTACGCGATATGGCGGAGTTGAATTCAGGAAAGTGAAGCGCCTATGGATTCGACCCCCTTCTCCACGCTTGCCGGTATCCGCGGATTCTCCTTTTTGTTGAGTCCATGTGACCTGCCTGCATTAAGTGGCCCAAGTTCAGAGTTAGTTTACGCGGCTTTTGAAACTGCTCGAGCAGGATGCGCTTGACGATCATGCCACACCGGAGGGGTTATCAAACTTCTCCGTGGCCATCTTGCGCTGACTGAATTTCTGAACCTTTCCGCTGCCTGTAAGCGGAAATGAGTCGACAAACTCTACATATCTGGGAATCTTGAAATTGGCGAGCTTCCCCTGGCAGAAATCGACAATTTCCGCAGCGGTCGGATCGGTTCCTTCTTTCGGGATGATGTAAGCCATCACGACTTCGCCCATCCGTTCATCCGGCACCCCGATTATGGAAACATCATGCACCTTGGGATGGGTGTAAAGAAATTGCTCGATTTCGGTTGGGTAAGTGTTGAAACCGCCCACCAGAATCATATCTGAAAGACGGCCGGTTATGCTGATATATCCGTCTTCATCGAGGGTGGCGAGGTCGTTCGTATGCAGCCATCCCCCGCCTAATCTCTGCGCCGTGCTCTCCGGGTCCTTATGATACTCGATCATGTTGTGAGGGCTTCTCACCCACAGTTCCCCCTGTTCGCCGGGCCTCAATTCGTTCCCCTTGGTTGTATCCACGACTTTTACCTCGAGACCGGGAATCGGCTTCCCCACGGTGGAGACTCTTCTTTCTAACGCATCGTCTTTCTCGGTGAGCGAAACGGTACCGGACGCTTCGCTAAGCCCGTAAACGACCCTGATATCCATTCCCATTCCCTTTTCGGAATCCATGACACGCTGCATGATCTCCGGCGGGCAAGGCGATCCACCCATTGAGCCTGCTCGAAGGGTGGAAACTGCGGCCACTGAAAAACCGGGATGGTTCAGGCAGGAGATAAACAGTGTCGGCGCTCCGCTGAAGAGGGTGACCTTTTCCTGCTGGATAAGCCTCAATGCCTCTCCGGCATCGAATGCGTCCATGATGATCTGCCTGGACCCGCGAAGAAAGCTGGCCGCCATATGCCCTTGGCTGCCGAAGATGTGGAAGTAGGGCATGATAACCAGGGCGACGTCTTCCTCGCTCCATTCGAGTACACTGGCGTAGTTGGCGGCGTGGTAGCAAAAGGCCGACTGTGGAATCAGGCAGCCCTTGGGCCGACCAGTCGTGCCCGAAGTGAAGAGCATCATGAACGCGTCTTCGAACGCGACCTGGGAATTCCTTTCTGCCAGGTCCTCCGGGTCTGTGGCAGACGCGGCCCCGTCAATGTCCTCCATCGAATAAGAGCCGGCAAGGCCCCTTTCTCCAGAAATGATCAGGTTGCGGAGGCTGGGGAAACGTTCTGATCGGATGTGTCCCGGTGCTGACGAAGCGGCTTCGGGGACCATTTCCGCAATCATATCCAGGAAGGGAATGTCGAGAGAAGCATCTGTCATGATTACGGCGACGGCGTCGGAACGCTCGATGATGTATTCCATCTCGTAACTTCGATATCGCGTGCTGACCGGAACCGTAATGGCGCCGATCTTTGCCAGAGCAGGGAAGACGATGTTCCATTCGATACTGTTTGGCATCCAGACTATTACAGGATCGCCTTTTCCGATTCCTGTCGACATCAGGCCCCGCGCAAAGCGATCGACTTCTTCATTTAGTTCTGAATATGTCAAATGCCTTTCGCCATGCATGACGGCAGTCTTGGAGCTATAGAGCCGGGAAGCTTCGCTGAGAGAATCCGCCAGAGGAACGAGGTTTCGTGACACAGGATTCCTCCTTAATAGACTCCTCCGAGCGCTACATAGTCTATCCGACTGCTTTTCAGGATGCCGGATCACTCGGTCGATAGAATCATTGCGGGCCATGCCCGCCCGGAAGCCTCTCCAGCTCCCCGCCCCGGGTCTGTCGACGTGCGCAGAGCAGCCGGTCGCGGTGCGCGACTCGTAGAGTTCGTCACGCGGCTCGAAGCGCACCTTCGCGCCCGCGATGGTGTCGGAGCCGACATCAAACTTGAAGACACCATCCGGTCCGATGCCCTCGTTCACGGGACAGTCGGACAGCTTGTCCGCATAGCGGTACCCGGCAGCGAGACTCCGATCAGGCCGCTCATACCATAGGGGCGGTCCTCGTCACGGATGGTGGTACGATGTTGGGTATATGTGATCACGCTATTCCTCCTGAACATTTGGAGAACCACATGAATTTCGAATACACGGACCGCGTCAAGGAACTGATGGCGCGCTTGACCGGGTTTATGGACAAATACATCTATCCCAA
>CBDUSG010000676.1:0-2343 GCA_965369575.1 uncultured bacterium
GAGAAGTTCGTGTCGTTCGTGTAATTTGTGGTTATAAAAGGTTTTTGGGCGAACACGAGGTTCGCCCCTACGTGGTTGGGTATTCGGTTTGACTTTTTGGGCACGGAGGACCGTGCCCATTATTGGGGGGAACAACTCAGGATGACATTTTCAAAAGCTTTTCTTTGCGTCCTTTGCGTCTTTGCGGTTCAAAATATCTGTGAATCTTGACGTATGGGGATAGACAAATGATCGGCAAGACTATATCTCATTATAAGATCCTTGAAAAGCTCGGCGAAGGCGGGATGGGTGTGGTGTATAAAGCCGAGGATACGAAGCTCGAACGGACGGTTGCGCTGAAGTTTCTCTCTCCGAATACTCTCGGCACCGAAGAAGAAAAGATAAGATTTGTCCGCGAGGCCAAGGCTGCCGCAGCGCTCGATCATCCGAGCATCTGCACTGTCCATGAAATTGATGAAGCCGAGGGACAAACCTTTATCTCTATGGCGTACTTACATGGCCAAAGCCCGGCAGAGAGGATCGAATCAGGTCCGCTCGATGTGGGTGAGGCAGTCAACATTGCCCTCCGAGTTGCGGAAGGCTTGAAACACGCCCACAAGAGAGGAATCGTTCATAGAGATATAAAGCCCGCAAACATTATGGTTACCGAGGACGGCCAGGCAAAAATCATGGACTTTGGTCTCGCCAAGCTGATCGGGAGGACAAGACTCACCAAGACTGCAACAGTTATGGGCACGGTGTCGTACATGTCCCCCGAACAAGCCCGTGGAGATAGCGCCATTGACCATCGCGCCGACGTATGGTCCTTGGGAGTTTTGATCTATGAGATGTTGACGGGCGCGCTGCCCTTTGATGCGGAAACCGACACAGGGCTGATCTACAAAATTGTGCATGAAGATCCAGAACCAATAACGAATCATCGGAGCGATATTCCTGGCTCGTTGGCATCGATAGTTGGGAAAACTATGCAGAAGAATCTTCAAAGCCGATATGAGGACGCAGAAGAATTGATCGCTGATCTGGAACCCGTGAAATCCGGAGCGACCATGTCGAATACAAGAAAATCCCCGTCTATAGCTGTGCTGCCGTTCGTAAACATGAGCGCAGACCCGGAACAGGAATACTTCTGCGATGGTTTATCGGAAGAGTTGATTAATGCGCTAACCCAGCTCAGGGATTTACGGGTCATCGCTAGAACATCCGCCTTTTCATTTAAGGGGAAGGATGTAAAGGTTGGCGATATTGGGAGAGAGTTGAAGGTAGAGACAGTTCTTGAAGGCAGTGTGAGGAAGGCAGGGAATAGACTCAGGATAACTGCACAGCTTATAGATGTGACCGGCGGCCATCACCTCTGGTCAGAACGATACGACAAAGAGCTGGATGACGTTTTTGCTATCCAGGACGAGATTACGCTAGCGATCGTTGACAAGTTGAAGCCACGGCTCCTGGGAGAAGAGAAGGCTAAACTTGCCAGGCGCCGGGCCGTGGACCTTGAAGCATATAATCTGTACCTGAGAGGCCGCTGGTTCACGAGCCGATGGTCACAGGAGGCATCTGAAAAAGCAATCAAGTGCTTCGAGCAGGCAATAGAAAAAGAGCCGGACTATGCGCCGGCTTATGCCGGACTGGCTGATTGCTACACTTTTCTTCCATTTTTCATGCCTTTCGAGCCGAAGAAGACCATCCCGAAGGCCAGGGAGGCCGCGCTCAAAGCGCTCCGGCTCGATGACAATCTCGCTGAGGCGCACAGGTCGATGGCGCTAATCAAATCGCTATATGATTGGGACTGGGAGAGCGGAGAAAGAGAATTCAAGCGGGCCATTGAACTCAACCCCGGCGATGCATTCAGCCATATTTCGTATGCGATGTTTCTGATGCAAATGGGGCGGTATGACGAAGCCATCGACGAGGCGGAGCGGGCGCTCGAGCTGGATCCTCTCTCACTCCTTACCAACCAAAACGCAGGAATGGTGTTTTGCTTCGCCAACGAGCCGAATCGGGCAATCAGCGTGCTCCGCAGGACCCTCGAGATGGACCCGAATTACCCCGGCGCTCATCTTTATCTCGGATATGCGTATTGGATTAAGTCAGAGTATGAAGAAGCGACGGCCGAATTCCGAAGAGAAATGGAAATGGAAAGTTCAAGCGATCTGGAGCCGGCTGCGCAAACAGCGCTCGGAGTCGTTTGCGCGCTGATGGGCAAGAGAGATGAGACCTTGCAAATCCGCGAAGACCTGCTGGAACGATCGAGGCGGGAATATGTTCCAGCATACTTATTGGCTTCTCTGTCTTTTGCTCTCGGCGAGACCGACTGCGGTTTCGAGTTGCTCGACAAGGCATATG
>CBDUSG010000677.1:0-2335 GCA_965369575.1 uncultured bacterium
CAATCTGTCCGTATCCGCCGACGAGCGCGATCGGCAGCGCGTATGGAACACCCACGATCGTGAGCCCCGCAAAGTAAAAAAGGGCGAGGAACGTGCATACGATTATCTGCCCGCGGAAAAAGCTCCTGAGGTTTGCGTCGATCTTCTCTGCGATCCCCAGCACCGTCTCCTTGTAATGAGGGGGAATGAGCTCGCGCGCCGCCGATGTTATCTTGTCGAAATCCAGCAGGAGATAAACACTCACGACGGCGAAGAGCAGGAAATTCACTACCGAGCCAACTATCCCGAGCGTGCCCGCAACCAGGCCCATGAGCACTGAGCGCATCGATTCCAGCATCCGCGGCACGCTGCTCTTCATCGCCTCGATGAGCGGTTCCAGCTCGGCTCTGGACCGGTCAGCCATACCGGAGCCGGCGAATCTTGCGATCAGGCCGTTGAGTCTTTCCTGAAACTCTGGAAAACCCTGCTGGAAAGACTGAACCAACTCGGCGCTCTGGACGATCAGCCACGGAATGGCCAATAACAGTGCGCCGGCGAAGGCGGCGACGAAAAGCATCAAGAGCGCGCCCACGATTATCGTCCGGCGCACCTTTCGCTTCTCGAGAAAATCGACGACGGGATCGAAAATGTATGCGACGATGAAGGCGAGTGTGAGCGGTATGAGTATTTGCCGAAGCAGATAGCAGAGCCACAGCAACAACGCAAACGCGGCGATGCCCAGCGCAAAGCGCAGCCATATGTTGTCCCAAACGCTCTTCAATCCGACTCCTCAGGTGGGACTGAATATCATGCCGACGTAGCCGACGGCCATGCGAAACCGCCTCTCCGGCGCAACATCATAGCTGGTCGTGTACTCGATAGTCAACCCTTCGGCGCATCCGAGCACTCTGGCGGCCGCGACTGTGGCGGCCATCGCGCCTGCGCCGCAGGCGTTGCTGTTTCGATCGGCCTCCGGCACGATCTCTTCGGCCCGCATGCCCGAGGCGAGTTCGATTATTCGCGCGTCGTTGCGCTTCACCCATTCGTGCGCCTCCGGGCCGGATCCGCCGGGCGTGAACCCGTATGGATCGCCGTAATGCGTCAGGTCGGTCGTGCCGACGACGACGGCGTCCGCATCGTTGTCCCTGATGAACTCGCCCACGGCGCGGCCGACGGCAACGGCGTTTTCGTTGGGCAATATCGAGATCGGAATCGCGCCCGCGCTCGGGAAAAAATGCTTAACGAACGGCATCTGGACCTCGATGGAATGCTCGCCGTCGTGGGCCGACTCGTTTCTCTCGAGAATTCCGCCCGCATGCCCGATGAGCGCGTCGGCGGGGTCTTCATCGATGCCGACCTCTCCGAACGGGGTAGTCCACGAGCCGCGCGAGTAAACGGCGTCGCCGGGAATCCGTCGATGCACGGCCCCGAAAAGGATGATCGTCTTCGGCAGGCGTTGCGACTCGATGGTTCTGAAGACCTTGGCGGCCACGGCCCCGGAAAAGACCCAGCCGGCGTGCGGAACGAGCCCGGCCGCGGGAGGCGCTCCCAGCTCGGGGGGCTCGAAGCCGGCGAGATATCCGCCGATCTCATTAGCCGACGCGCCCTCGTAGAAGTT
This sequence comes from uncultured bacterium, assembly GCA_965369575.1. GTDB lineage: Bacteria > Abyssobacteria > SURF-5 > SURF-5 > SURF-5 > CBDUSG01. Next base: position 1,598 of record CBDUSG010000677.1, read on the forward strand.
GGCGGCAAATTGTCTGCGGACCATTTTCGCCCCTCCCTCGGTCCTCGGTCCCAAGCGCCCGCGTCACAGCAGCGTTCCCCCGAACACCTGTGCGGAGAAGATAAAGATCTGTGCTTCGGGCTCTTTCCACGCGCCGGCTTCGAGGCCGGCCTTGCGGCATGTTTCCCCGAGGAACCTGCGGCGGTCCCACCCGTATTCAGTGGCCACTTGCGGCAGAAGCAGGCCCGATGCCGACCCTTTCTTTATCATGAGTCCGTGCTCGCCCACGCAGACTTTCTCCGCGCTGAAGATTTCTTTGATCGGCGTAAGCACCGATATCTCCAGGTTGAGCTTCGGGAATTCGTCTGGAGCGACGGGGCGGAATCTGGGGTCCCTCGAGGAGCATGCGATGGCCATTTCAACGACCGTTTGCAGCAGCGGCTTTATCGGCTCGACATATCCTATGCAGCCTCTGAGGGCTCCGCTCTTCTCGCTGAGGGTCACGAACGCGCCGCATTTGCGGCCAAAGTTGGGATTGTCCGACTTGAAATCGGGGGCCTTGCCTTTTTGGACATGCTCGATGATCGTTTTGCGCGCCACGTCGAGCAGGAATTCCTGCTCGTATTTATTGAGCGATTCCCCCGGGGTGTCCACGCGCGGCCCCCTTTCGCACCTGTTCGCAGTATGTTTCGGTGCGAAATATCTCTAGTGTCGTGTCAACCGTATATTGTTGTTTTCAGCGAGCCGAGAAGCGGTTAG